>NZ_JBALOZ010000076.1:0-7558 GCF_036965125.1 Bacillus sp. JJ1503 | reverse complement strand
GACATTTCATCGAGAAATGGGGTTTGAAAAGTCCGAGCAAAGTAAAAAGGTTTAGCAACTTATCAACTGGATTAACAATGTCCTTTAGTCTTTCTAATTAGTAAGAACCTCTGCATAGATCTCGAAAGTCTAAGTAGAGGTTCTTATTCGTCTCTCTCAATACTTATATTTACTTCTTTTAACCGGTCAGTTACTAGAGGGACGACCATTTGGAAATATTCATTTGCCTTAAACTTTAATTGATTTCCGTCTATAAATAAGAATTCATATTCAGGAAAATCCCCTTTCTCGCCCTTATAATAAATCACTTTTTCCACCTCGCTCCATGAATAGGAAAGGTCCTGTTTAGAAAAGAGAGTTCTGTATGATAGGCCATCCTCTGAAATTAATTTAAAAGATTGGGATGCCGTCCAAAAGGGAATGACACTCAAGCAGACAAATGCGATGCTTAATATAATCGAAAACTTTCGGATATCGAATATGGAAATAATCATTGCAGCAATAACTAATAAAAACAACCCGATCCCATAAACAATGTAATTTTCTCCGGGTACAAAAACAACCTGGTAAATTCCTTTCGTGTAATATACACTATCTGCTATTGTCTGCGGGGCAAAGATGAGGAGAAAAGGAGTTGAAACAGCAATACATATTCCAATGGCCAAAAAAACATGCTTAGGCTGATAATTTTTTTCCAATTCATATCCTCCTTAAGATAATTAACCTTTTAATAGGGTCTTTCCATTTATCATTAATATCCATTTTAGTGAATTGTACAATATTTTCAATCTCGTAATAATGATGACCAGTCAACGTTTAATCTGAATTTGTTAAGTGGAACCATTTTCTAAAACTCCCGTCTAAATGTAAGGAGGGATAAATACAATGAAAAAACTAAAAAGTTGGTGGATTCTTTTTCTCATTATGCTCACTGGTTGTTCTGGGCAAGAAGAACAATTAACAAGAATGGATGTTCAAAAAGTGAATGAAGAAGGAATGTACGAAGAGGAAATCATTATTTCAGAAAAAGAAACGATAAATCTACTAAGGAATTCTTTGGAAAAAGTGAAATGGGAACCTAACACAAAAGCTGAAATGTCGAGGAAAGAGGATGTATTGGCTACCTTATTTTACACTTTTGATAAGAATATGCCGGAAAGGCTTTACGAATATAGAATTTGGTTTAATCCTAATGAAACTTCCACCATTATCAGTAATAATGAAAAAGAAGGTTATGGAACCTTGGATGAAGAAAACACAAAAGTAATCAAAAAAGCTTTTTCAATGTCATCGGAGGATTAGAGTTGAATCGTTCATTTTACGCTCTATTAATCAGCCAAACCTCCATGAATTTGGGGTTTGCTTTATATACAATGGTCGTTGTGCTGCATCTTTACAATGAAACCGGCTCGACCACAATATCGGCGATGGTCACATTAATAAGTGTATTATCCCGAATGGTAAGCGGAGTATTTTTGCCCTCCGTATCGGATCGATTTCAGCTGAATCAGTTGTTGATATTTTCTCAGATTGCACAAGTGATGCTGTTATCTGTACTGTTTATTCTTTTTCAACAACCGCTTGATACGGTTATTATTATATTTATCTTTAGTTTATTAGCAGTCATCTCGTTTTTTAATGGATTTTTTGCTCCTGTTAAAAGCACGATTGTTAAGGCTGTTGTTCCTGAGCATTCTAGGGTTAAAGCAAATAGTCTATTATCAAGTGTGGATCAAACCTTTTTATTTTCTGGCTGGACCTTTGGAGGGGTGCTGCTTGCATTCCTTGGAAAACAAACCACTCTTGTGATTACTATCTGTTTTCTAGCGGTTTCCGTAGTCAGCTTATTTTTTATAAAAATGAACCGGTCAACCAGCATAGTTACTGCAGAAGGAATGATCAGCAGGTTAACCTCTGGGTGGAAGTACCTTTTCCAGCACGAAGGATTGCGGGTCATCGTGATCATGGATGTAATGGAAACAATGGTCGGATCTATCTGGATAGGAGCTGTCACACTCACTTTCGCAAAAGAGGCACTCGGAAAAGGAGAAGCCTGGTGGGGCTATATCAATGGCGGCTATTATTTTGGAGCGATTTTAGGCGGGTTTCTTGTCTTCCGATTTTCAAAATTCTTAAAGGGTCGCTTAACGATACTCATGTTGATCGGTTCAGCTGCTTTTGGTTTATTGACCTTTTCATATGGCTTCGTAGGCCATGCATGTCTTGCTGTACTTTTAGTCATTTTAATGGGTCCTTCCTTTCAAGTTAGAGATTTGGCGCAAGAAACGATGTTCCAAAATAGTACAGACGAAAAGACGCTTACCCGGATTCTTGCTGCTAAAGCTACATTGGTACAATTGATCTTCATTTTTTCAATTATTGGCATTGGGGCTTTGACTGACCTGATTGGCGTCCGGCTCGTTTATATTCTGTCCGGCGGTTTAATGCTTCTTTCCTCTCTATATGGATTCGTCCATCTTTATTTGCATGGAAAAGGGTTATCATTGGAGGGGGAAGCGAGGGAAATGACATAGTATTATTTTGAAAAGACGACATTCGCTAAGTAAAGTGGGTGTCGTCTTTTTCAAAGCTATTTTACAATAATGTTGCATTTAACTAATCTGGTTAGTTAAAATGATAATATAATTAGTTGCTTTGAGAGGATACGAAAATATGAAAATAACAAAAATGCATTCCGTTTATCAATTAGCTTTTATGCCACGGTTATTCCCTGTAAATTGTTATTTAGTTGAAGAGGAGACTAGTCTCACTCTTATTGATGCCGCTATGCCATACAGTGCAAAAAGCATTATCCAGTCGGCAAGGAAGATTGGAAAGCCTATCACAAATATCATTATTACTCATGCCCATGCTGATCATGTAGGTGCATTAGACATACTAAAAGAGATTTTGCCAGAAGCACAAGTAAGCATTTCTTCCAGGGACTCACTCCTATTAAGAGGAGATACTACAATCCATCCTGATGAAAAAAATTTCCCGATACGCGGAGGGGTTCCGAAAAATATTAAAACCCGCCCTGATATTTTGCTTCATGAAGGGGAACGGATTGGTTCATTAGAGGTTATCCATTCGCCCGGCCATACACCAGGCTCTATCTCTCTTCTAGATACGAGGAATCGAAGTTTAATAGTTGGGGATGCATTCCAAACTAGAGGCGGGATCGCTGTTTCTGGAGTGGTGAAGCCATTATTTCCTTTTCCGGCATTAGCCACTTGGGATAAAGAAACCGCGCTTATAAGTGCTAGAAAATTAGTCGGCTGCCAACCGAGTTTGCTTGCTGCCGGACATGGGAAAATGATTGGTCATCCAATTGAATTGATGAAAAAGGCTATTGATCATGCAGAAATGAAATAAGCGCAAGAGAATAGAGGTAATGAAGATGACACGTCGTACGAAAATAGATTTAGCTGTAATTTTACTTAAAGCAACACAATTAATTGATGAACATGGCTTAGACCAGCTTTCTCTTGGTGTGCTGGCTGAGGAACTGCAAATTCGCCCTCCGTCCTTATACAACCATGTGAACGGATTAAATGAATTGAAGCAAAAGCTAGCCATTCATGGATTGAGAAAGCTATATGAGACGATGCTTCAAGCTGCTGCGGGACGATCGGGTGATGATGCCATTAAAGCCCTAAGTGAAGCATATATTGAGTTTGTTAGAAATCATCCTGGACTTTATGAGGCAACTTCGAGATTTCCTGATCCTGAAGATAAGGAATTACAGGAAGCGCAGGAGTCCATTGTCCGTCTTGCTGTCCAAGTACTGCAAGTGTATAGCCTGGAGGAAGAACAAGCTATTCATATGGTCAGGGGCTTCAGAAGCATTTTGCATGGATTTGCTTCCATTGAACGAATGGGTGGCTTCGGGCTGCCTTACGATACGGATAAAAGTTTGTCGATTCTCATAAATACATTTATTAAGGGTCTCCATTCTTATGAAAATGAGAAGGTGAATAGTGATGCTTTTAGAGAGTATTAAGGTAGTGAACATCATCCTTCGTTTTTTGCTGGAGCTTTTTGGCCTGTCTGTTTATGGATATTGGGGATATAAAATGGGGACGACATCCATTATGAGATGGGGGCTTGCGGCTGGAATTCCTATTATGATTGCGCTTGTTTGGGGTTTATTCGGATCGCCAAAAGCAACCTTTCAGCTTTCAGGAATCTCTCATTTATTGCTCGAAATAGGCATCTTTCTTATCCCTGTCGTATTGCTAATTAGTCTCGGGAAAGTTCAAATAGCTTGGTTTTATGGGATTATAGTGGTTGTGAACCGTATTTTAATGTATCTTTGGGAGCAATGATAGATATTTGATTCGGGATTATGTGATTTGTTAAAGTAGAAATAGAGGAAGGTGGATCATATTGGCTAAATCAATTGTTGAAAAACTAAATCTAACAAAATATAAAAAAGCTACGGTTTTGGGAATGCCTGAGGGTACAGATTATCTAGCAGAATTAACAGATTATGATACAGAACTGACGAATAGTCCGTATGATCTTATTTTTGCCTTCGTGTTAGATATGGAGTCTTTAAAGGGCCTTGTAGACAGGGTGATTGAGAAAAATGATTTAACGGAAAATGGATATATCTTTTTGGCTTACCCCAAGATGGGGAATAAAGTTTACTCTACCTTTATTCACCGCGATCATTTATTAGGCGGGTTAGGTGCAAATGAGGATGGTTACATCGGTGCAAGCAATCTTAAATTTGCCCGTATGGTAGGACTGGATGATGTCTTTACAGTTGTAGGCCTTAAAATTGATGCTAAAAGTAAAGGAAGCACTTCTACAAAACCAAGCCAATGTGTGGATGACTATATCGAGATGATTCCAAATGTGGAGAAAGACTTGCAGGAGACGCCAGATTTGCTTGAAATCTATCAATCGCTAACACCAGGGTATCGAAAGGATTGGGCCCGTTATGTGTATAGTGCCAAACAAGAGGCAACAAAAGCGAAACGGCGCGATGAAATGAAAGTGATCCTTGCTGCTGGCTACAAGACTAGGGATTTGTATCGCAGAGATAATAAATAGGGGAATAAAGCAGCAGGGAAAAAGACGTTCATTAAGTAAAACTTACTTGATGAACGTCTTTTTCAGCTAACATATTTCTTGCCTCAAAAATCAATCCTCATTATCTAACCAAACATCCTCCCCATGTTTTCTCTTTTGCTGCTTATTGATTTTCCGATATTCCTTTGACTTGAAAATGATATCGAAGTCATAGTTTTCGGGATACAATTCACGTCCTTTTATATACAGCTTTAACCGTTTATGATTAATTGTCCGCTTTTCTCCTTGAATTTGAACAACATAATCACCTTTCGAATCTGGTCCCTTATATATGATTCCCATCTCATTTGTTTCCGTTAATAAAACATTATCTCCTTGTTCAAATAGGGTAAAGCTTTCCGTACTTGAATCAAGGGATGTTTTTTTTGCAGTCCTTCTCGCATATTTATTAATGGCAATTTGCTTCTGGTAGCCTGGCCCTTTTAAAATAGCTGCATCTAATTCATCGCGATAGCTTCGATTATTTTTATAAGTAATTTGATGAGCCTTTTCGATCAATTCTGGGTGCATGCCAAGCTTGATCGCGATGTCGAAAGCCTGGCTGTTTCCGCTTTGTCCAAGAAGAAGCTTGTAGGTTGGCCGCAATGTTTCAATATCAAATTCCATCATCCCATTTAGAAATCCGCTTGTTTTTTCCGCGAATTCCTTCATTTCATTGTAGTGAGTAGTGGCAAATAAAGTTGCACCCTTTTGGTAAAGCTGCTCGAGAATCACAATTGCCAATGCCATACCCTCGCTTGGGTCTGTCCCTGAACCCAATTCATCAAGAAGGACAAGTGAGTGGTCATTTGTGACTCGCAGGATATCAATAATATTTACAAGCCTTGAACTGAATGTGCTTAAGTTCTGTTCAATGCTTTGCCCATCTCCAATATCAACGAAAATATGTTGAAAAATGGCAATTTCGCTCCCGGGATTTGCTGGTATCGGCAAACCTGTTTGTGCCATCATGGTGAGCAGACCAACTGTTTTCAAGGTAACCGTCTTTCCACCCGTATTCGGCCCGGTTATGACCAAGGCGCGATGCTCTTCACCAAATTGAATGGAAAGTGGGACAGCTTTGTCGCCAAGCATCGGATGCCGAGCTTCTTTTAAGTTGATTACATAATCTTCATTTAATATAGGAGTCGAACAGCCTGTTTTTCGGCTATACGCTGCCTTTGCAAATAGGACATCATAATGATGCATCGTTTCGATAGCAATTTTGATTATATTCTCATGCTGAAGCACCTTTTCCGTTAATTCATATAAAATCCTTTCCGTTTTCTGCTCTTCAGCCATACGCAAAAGCTCAATTTCTTCTTGAATAGAACCTAATTCAGAAGGCTCAATATATAAGGTTGAGCCTGATGCGGAAGAATCAAGAACAGTTCCTTGCACTTTGGAGCGATACTGTCTTTTTACAGAGATGGCAATCCGAGCATTCCTTTCAACGAGTAACGTATCCTGCAGATATGCTGCATACCTCTTTGATTTTACGAGCTGCTGGGCTTTCTCCTTCAGCTTATCTGTTTGGATCGAAAGCTGTCTTCTTAAATAAGCTAAATCGCTTGAAGCATGCTGATCAACCTGCCCATGACGGATGCAACGGTTAATTTCCTCCTCTAGCTCCCGCACCTCACCAATCGATTCCGCATATAAACTTACATTCGGAGCTGCATAGTGCTTATCCTTCATGAATTGTTTTAGCTTCGAGCAATGCTGCAGGAATGAAAGAACGTACGTAAACTGATCAGCACGAATATAGATTCCTTTTCGTGCCTGTGTTAGATAGTGATCCATTTCATCCAGAGTATGAATAGGGACACTGCTGCTAATTTTGATAATTTCCTCTGCTTCAGCGATCTCTTTTAATGATAACTCCATTCTCCGTTTATCTGGCAATGGACGTAATGCTTGAAGGGTGTTCTTCCCCCGATTCGTTTTCGCAAAATTTGCGATTTCGTTTAGAATTTCTTGATACCCCAATACATCAATGGTTTGCTGATTCATTTTGAATCCCCCTATTATCTTTTATTTAAACCATTTAAACTTCATAAAAAAAACCGCCATGAACAAAATCGCTCATGACGGTAAGAAGAAATGGAAACATGCAATGGCAAACTAAAATTGCGCGCAGCACTATAGATAGGGAGGGAATGCCCTCGTTTTTCCTATTTTTGCACACAAAAAAGCTATGACAAAACATGCCATAGCGGGTTCACCAAATCTTCTATGCTATGATGCGTGTTCTTAACATCCCTCAAAAAAGCGTACACTTAATAAACCAGTAATTTGACTGGTTTTTTGCTTTCTTCAAGGCCGTATGAAAATAACGGTTAGTTAAGAACATTCACACTCATAAAACAAACTCCTTTGAGTTTACATTTTTATACAAATTAAGTATACCTTGAATGTGCTTGGGAGGTCAATATTTGAATGAAGATTCTAATATTTTTAATGTGTATGACCTTGAAAT
>NZ_JBALOZ010000075.1:18969-31489 GCF_036965125.1 Bacillus sp. JJ1503 | reverse complement strand
ATAAACATGAAAATTTGCCTGACAACGGGAGGAACTATTATGACAACCTATACATTACCTGATGAACGTGGACATTTTGGTGCATTTGGGGGAAGATTTGTGCCAGAAACGTTAATGCAAGCAGTTCTTGAACTCGAAACAGAATATAAAAAATCGCTGGAAGATCCAGAGTTCCAAAACGAGCTAAATGATCTTCTAAAAGATTACGTTGGACGGGAAACGCCATTGTACTTTGCCAAAAACTTAACAAAGCATCTTCAAGGGGCAAAGATTTATTTAAAACGTGAGGATTTAAACCATACAGGCGCACATAAAATTAATAATTCCTTAGGTCAGGCTTTACTGGCCGCCCGAATGGGGAAACGAAAGATTGTTGCCGAAACAGGGGCAGGACAGCATGGAGTGGCTACCGCAACTGCCTGTGCACTTCTTAATTTAGAATGCATTATTTATATGGGAGCTGAGGACATTCGCAGACAGCAGCTGAATGTGTTTCGAATGGAGCTTTTAGGTGCAAAGGTTGTCAGTGTTGAGTCAGGCAGTGCAACCCTTAAAGATGCTGTCAATGAGGCGTTACGATATTGGGTGACGAATGTGGAGGATACTCATTATATTCTTGGGTCCGTAATGGGGCCGCACCCTTTTCCGATGATTGTCCGTGATTTTCAAAGTGTTATTGGGAAGGAAACGAAGCAGCAATTTATAGAAAAAGAAGGAAAGCTTCCCGAGGCAATTGTGGCCTGTATCGGTGGCGGAAGCAATGCTATGGGGATGTTTTATCCATTTATTAAAGATGAAGATGTTCAGTTGTATGGGGTAGAGGCGGCAGGATTAGGATTAAATACTTCAAAGCATGCAGCTTCAATGACAAAAGGAAAACCAGGAATTCTTCATGGCGCACTCATGTACTTACTTCAGGATGAAGATGGACAAATTAAAGAGGCCCATTCCATTTCAGCCGGGCTTGATTACCCAGGTGTCGGACCTGAGCACAGTTATTTAAAAGATATTGGCCGGGTGAAATATGAATCTATTACCGATGAAGAAGCAATGGAAGCCTTACAGTTCCTTTGTCGGTTAGAAGGAATTATTCCCGCTTTGGAAAGTTCCCATGCAGTTGCTTATGCATTAAAGCTGGCCCCAACAATGAAGGAGGATGAAGGATTAGTCATCTGCTTATCAGGCCGAGGCGATAAGGATGTGGAAACGGTAAAAGCAAGATTAGGAGGGATTGAGAAATGAACAGGATTGAAAAAGTGATGCAAGTCTTGGGGAAGAATAACGAGAAGGCTTTTGTTCCTTATATTATGGCTGGAGATGGCGGACTGAATAGGTTGGCAGAACGGATTACTTTTTTAGAAAAAGCAGGAGCAACGGCGATTGAAATTGGGATTCCCTTTTCTGATCCTGTAGCTGACGGGCCCGTTATCCAGCAAGCTGGCATTAGAGCTCTTGAAAGTGGAACGACATTGAGGGGAATATTGGCGGCCATTGCGGAAATACGCCCAATTGTACATATCCCACTAATTTTTATGACTTATATGAATCCGATCATGGCTTACGGCATTCATTCATTTTTGGATGAGTGCTCCCGTTCAGGTGTAGATGGGTTGATTTTACCTGATTTGCCGATAGAAGAGGAAGATCTTATTGCTCCTTACGCAGAAAAGGCTGGTATTGAGATCATTAGACTCGTAACATTAACGAGTCCGTTAGAGCGGGTTCAAGAAATATCCAGCAAAGGGCGCGGTTTCCTATATGCCGTTACAGTTAATGGGATAACTGGAGCAAGAAAAGGTTTCAATGAACAGCTTGGGGAGCATTTGCAAAAGGTTAAGAGCGTAAGTCACCTGCCTATTTTGGCTGGCTTTGGGATAGCATCCCCAACACATGTGCAGGAAATGAACCAATATTGTGATGGCGTTATTGTCGGAAGCAAAATCATTGAGCTCTTTGAACGAGGGGATCTTGATGGAATTGAAAAGTTGATTAAAGCTTCTAAAATGGCGAATATTGAAAATTAAGACGGGTTTTGTTTATGGGAAAGTGAAAACGCTCGTCATGAATTGCTCATGGCGACTGTTTTTACTATGAGTCAATGAATACGGTAGTTATGAAGTGTTCATGGAGCTCATTTTTACCAAAAACCGGGAAAAGTGGTCGTCATAAAGTGTTCATGGCTCTCGTTTTTGCTAAGAGCTATTGAAAACGGTCGTCATGAAGCGTTCATGGATTTCGTTTTTGCGATGAGTTAGTGAAAACGGTCGTTATGAAGTGTTCATGGAGCTCGTTTTTGCCATGAATCCATAAAAACGGTAGCCATGAAGGTTACTTAAAAAATACCGCTTCGATGACATTTATCGAAGCGGCCTTCTTATTATTTCATTTTCTTCATATTAACCTGTTTCCCGCTTTTTTTCTGACTCTGAGAAGAATCATTTCCGATTTGGAATTCCTCACCTAGTTCGATATCGTTTCTTTTGTCTTGTTTTTCAATTTGAGCGCGGGTTTGATTTAAATTATGTCTTCCTTGTTTAGTCACAATCATGCCTCCTTAAATAAGTCTTGCTGACAATGTTAATATGTACAACCATCAAGAATTTTACCCTATATTTTTGCCGCAAAAAAACAGACTAGCAATGGCTGCAAGTCTGTTTAATCTTTACTTTATTATTTATGACTTATGTAAAATGGCAGTTCGGTATGTCCCATTTCCCTGACGTAGACAAATAAATTACCCTTATGATGAATTTCATGTTCAATGGCCATTTGCACCATTTGATGGCCCGACACTTTCATTCCGAAAATTTTCGACATGTCGATTTCGCGGTCAAGCTCTTCTTCCGTAAGTGAAGCTAGAAGCTCTTTTGTTTTCTCTGTGGATTCTTCACCTAGCTGCGATAGAGACAATTGCGTATTCTCGAACTTCTCCATAAACGGAGATCCGTTGCCCTCTTTAACTGTTTTAATAAACTTATAATAGGACGTGTAAATATGTGTCACTAATTTTTGTGCACTCATCGAAGTTTCAGTGGGTTTAAAATCGTAATTGGATTCTTCGATTTTTTCAACTAAGGCATTTGTAACGGTACGATGTGAAAGAAAATGATTAACAGGATTCATGCGTATACCTCCAAATATATTATTATGTACTCCTTCAATATCATCCTCTAATAATTTTGACAAAATTGCAATTAAGATGCATTCCTTTTGATTTTCTTCCTTATCAGCATTATAAGGCTTCTCCATTTCTTTTCTAAAAAGGATTGGCCGAAAATGCTGCGATTAACAAAAAAATAAATCCCTTCTTCAATCAGTATCCAAACAATGATGATCATTATAAATACATTTAACCAGGACTACATGAAATTCCCCCTTACTAACTTCAATTCTTCTTTATATCTATATTCAAAATATTCATATGATTTCACTTTTTTAATATCCAAAGGTGAATAATTTTTGTATAATAATGGGTATGAGTAGGTATGAATGAAGATTAGAACTAAGTCTCAGGTCCTACCAAAATATAAATCTCTAGTGTCTTATGAATAAAATGAAAATTTGTTTTAATGGAAGCAGAAGAGTTGCGGAATAGATTTAGGGATTCCAATTTGAATTGTTTTGCAGGAGGGTTATTCATGGGGGACAGAAAGGTGTATCTTCTGCTTACCGATACAGGAACGTTATTTACTAGAATGATTAAGTTATATACGAAAGAATGCCATAACCATGCTTCGATTGGCTTCGACTGTGAACTGACTGAGGTGTACAGTTTTGGTAGAAAAAGACCAAGGAATCCCTTTGTTGGCGGATTTGTAAAGGAAGATATTCGGTCAGAGCTATTCAAGAATGCATCTTGTGCAGTATATGTATTTACAGTAAGTGAAAAGAAATATTATCAAATGTTAAATTTAATAAAAAAAATCGATGAAAATAAGCAAAAATATCGCTACAATTTGCTTGGCTTATTGGCCATTGCTTTAAATAAAAGAATTCATAGAAAGCACGCCTTTTTTTGCTCACATTTTGTTGCCATGGTGTTACAAGAAGGCAGGCTCCTCGATATAAATAATAAGCATCTTTGCATGATCACCCCACAAGACCTTAAGGAAGCATCCTCTCATAGACTAATTTATCAAGGAAGTTTACAATCCTATATCACCTATCGGGAAAAATATTTAAAAGCTCAATAATTTGACAAAATAAAAAGAACCATCACTTCCATCAACAAGTGTATGGTTCTTATGTTTTTGACGATTCAGATAATCTTTCTTTGTCTTTGTTGTTCTTGTCCTCATGTCTACGAATACAAACGTGCTTCTGCTGCACTCAGGATTTCTTTTTCCCTCACGGACGGATTTCTCCCTCTGTTTTTTTGCTTTTGATTTAGCCACTCAAATCACTCCTTAATAATTGTCTTTCTATTTTATCATGTTTATTGATTATAGTCCTCCAACTTGATTAAGCAGGAGGTATTACATTCGTTAATAATAAGATGAAGATAATGAGCCCAATGAAGAGAAATAGAATTGAAGCATAAACAACATAATTTGGGCGCAATTTAAATTCTTCCCTATTCTGAATGATGCCAGTGGAAGCACCTATTTTGNNGGTCAATGCTGAAAAGGCAACCCCAGCAAAAAACATCAATTCAATAAATCGCACGGAAAAAAATGAAGCAAGAAAAATTGTGAGCCCCGTTTCAATTATGATTGTGACCAGAAAGATGATGATCCCTTTTTTCATAATAAAACACCTCCGATAAAAGGTATACGTTAGAAAGTTCGTTTTGGTTTCAGAAAAATTTGATAATAGGAATTTTAGAAAAAGTACTCATAATCAGTGATGTTTGTCCAAGGGATTTTTGGGTTAAAAGTAAAAAAACACAAATAGTTTCCCATAATTCAAGATAAGGGGATTTCCCCCACAAGATAGGGAAGTTCCCCGATATGTTTAAAATTCCTTAACTCTTACAATAAGGGTAAGTTAATCGTTTGGAATGAGGAGGAATAAACATGCAGGCAAAAGCCGCGGTTGAAGAAAAGCGCGTCAATTCAATTAATAATGCATTTGCATCAAATTTTGCTAAGTCTATGTTTCTATCAGTTCTTGGATTAGTCATCCTATCCTTTATTGGAACAAGAATGTTCACACATGTTGATTTAAACCTTTATGGATATATGGTTGGAACAATCGTATTTATCGGAGGGTTCTTCTATCGATTTATCGCTTGGGGCGAAAGACCGCCAACAAAGATTTTTATCAAAAAGGGAATTAAACTGCTATTTAGAAAATCAACACCAAAAACATCTGTAGAGCATTTAGCTACATACAATTTCATCTGGAATAGGGGAATTTACCGATGGACCCAGCACGTCCTAATCGGTTGGGGATGTATCCTTTCTTGCTTAGTGACTTTTCCTCTCGTTTTCGGCTGGATGTATTTCACGATGGACGACAATGGTTACTACAATATTATCGCAATGGGCATGAATGTCATGACAGTCCCAGCAGATGGAATCATTGCAAACCTATCCTATAATGCCTTAAATATTACGGCCGTAATGGTCATTGCAGGAGTATGCATGGCGCTTTACCGCCGCTTGAAAAATATGCAGGCAAGAGCGGAGCAGAAATTCCTATATGATTTCCTGCCGCTTTACATGCTTTTATTAGTTAGTATCACAGGTTTAGCTTTAACCTTTATGAACATCTTTTTACACGGTGCAGGTCAGCCAGCAATGTCACTGATCCATCAGTGGTCCGTCATTATTACACTCATTTATCTGCCTTTTGGAAAACTAGCACATATTCCTTTCCGCCCAATGAGTGTGTTAGCAAGAAACTACAGAGAACATTATGCAGAACAAGAAATGAAAAAATGTAAGATTTGTGGAGAAGGCTTTGTATCAGCAGAACAATCAAAAGATGTCGTTGAAGTACTTGGCGTGAATCATATCGAATTTATGACAAAGGAAGGGCATCATCTTGCTGAAATGTGCCTCCCTTGCCGAAGAAAATACCGGATTGCACAATTCTCCGGTTTCCCTACCCATGAGGTAAAAGTGAAGGAGGCCAATCAAAATGCAAAGGGTTAATTTTAGAAACGAGAGAGATCAGTTTTTTAAAGATATTGAAAACCTGAATCACCCAAATGAAACGTTAATCAAAACACACTGTAGCTACTGTGCTATGCAGTGTGGGATGAACTTACGGGTAAATACAATAACAAACAAAATTATTGGGGTAGAGCCTCGATATGATTGGCCTGTTACACTTGGAAAGATGTGTCCAAAGGGAGTTACTGCTTACCAACAGGTAAACAATAATGACCGTTTGCTAAAACCATTAATTCGTGATGATCAATCGTTAAAAGGTACGAAAAATGGCTTCCGTGAAGCAAGCTGGGATGAGGCATACGAACTTATCGTAAAAAAATTCACCGAGCTTCAAGAGAATTATGGAAAAGATTCACTCTCAGTGTATAGCGGCGTTTCAATGACTAATGAAAAGTGTTACTTAACCGGGAAATTCGCTCGGGTTGGACTGCAAACACGCTACATTGATTATAATGGCCGATTCTGTATGGCAAGTGCTGCAGGTGGATTAAATCGTTCCCTGGGTATCGATAGAGGTTCAACGATTCCATGGACAGATATACAGGATACCGATTGTATATTTCTTGCAGGCAGCAATACCGCCGAATGTCACCCGACCATGATGTTCAGAGTGTGGGCAGTTCAAGAACGAGGCGGCTATGTGATTGTTGCAGATCCAAGGGAAACACCAGTAGCTAGAAGAGCGGATCTTCACCTTGATTTAAGACCAGGTACTGATCTTGCACTTGCCAATGGGATATTAAATTTATTAATTCAAAACGGCTATACAGATGAAGAATTTATTAAAAATCATACAAATGGCTTTGAAGAAACAAAGGAACTAGTAAAAGAATTCACACCAGAGTATACGAGTGCGATCACAGGTGTGGCACCTGAGAAAATTATTCGGGCTGCAGAATTATACGGAAAAGCTCCAAATGCAATTGTCATGTTTGCCAGAGGAATTGAGCAACAAATAAAAGGGGTAGATAACGTTTCTGGCTATACAAATATGGCACTTGTTACTGGGAAAATTGGCCGTGCTAAATCAGGTGTTGCGACCATTACTGGACAAGGGAATGGCCAAGGGGGACGTGAACATGGGCAAAAAGCCGATGCTCTGCCTGGTTATCGTAAAATAGCGAATCCAGATCACGTAAAATATGTTTCAAAGGTGTGGGGCATTGAACCGGAAGAAATGCCAAAAGAGGGTGTATCCGCATTTGAAATGTTTGGATTAATGCAACAAAAGACGATTCGCGCATTATACCTTTTATGTTCAAATCCTGCCGTTTCAGCACCAGATCAGAACTATGTTCGTGAGCAGCTGAAAAACCTAGACTTCATGGTATGTGTTGACTTTTATCTTTCGGAATCAGCTGAATTTGCTGATGTCGTGCTGCCAACAACCACTTGGGCAGAAGATGAAGGAACAACAACAAATGTTGAGGGACGGATTATTAAGATCAATCAAGCACAAAAGCCACTAGGCGAATCAAAGCCAGACTGGCAGATTCAAATAGAGATTTCCGAGCGAATGGGGCGTGGCAAATATTTTTCACACTTAAAAACCTCTGAAGACATCTTTAATGAGCTGCGTGTCGCTTCCAAAGGTGGAACGGCTGATTACTACGGCGTCACATGGGAAAAGATCGACAAGCAAGACGGCGTATTCTGGCCATGTAAAGATGAGAATGATCCTGGAACACCACGTTTGTTTTTAGATAAAAAGTTCAATCATCCTGATGGAAGAGCAAAAATCTTTGCATTGCCATACAGACCATCCGCAGAAGAACCAGATGAAGAATACCCATTGCGTTTAACGACAGGACGTGTTGTCTACCATTATTTATCAGGAAATCAGACGAGAAGAATTCAATTCCTTCATGATATGTGTCCTGATCCATTTGTAGAAGTACATCCAGAAACGGCTGCAAAATACAATATTGAACATGAAGAATCAGTCCGTCTCTATACTCGCAGAGGAGAAACGATCTATAAGGTAAAAATCACAGAGGCCATTCGGAAGGATTCCGTGTTTGTTCCTTACCATTGGGGCCATGAAAAATCTATTAATCTATTAACAATCGGTGCTCTTGATCCAATTTCAAGAATGCCAGAATTTAAAGCATGTGCCGCTCAAATGGAAAAACTTGAAATAAAGAAGGTGCAGTAAATGAAAAAGAGGCTCTATTTAGAATTAGAAAATTGTATCGGATGCCGTTCCTGCCTTGCCGCCTGTACACAGTGCGGGGGGCATGAGGAAAGAAACCGGAACTATGTTTACGATGTAAATCCATTAGTTAATCGGCAAACCATGCCTCTCATGTGCCTTCACTGTGTGAATCCGGCATGTGCCAGGAGCTGCCCTGCGCAAGCGATTCAGATACATGAAACCGGGGCTGTTTTATCAGCATTAGTCGAGAAATGTATTGGCTGCCAAAACTGTACGATTGCCTGTCCATATGGAATACCGAAATTTGATACAGAACAGAACTTAATGTATAAATGCGACCTATGTATTGACCGGACGAAGGATGGCATCCCGCCAATGTGTGCGAGTGTTTGTCCATCTAATACTCTTCAATGGCTGACAGATGAAGAAATTGAAAATAAGAAAAAGCAATTCAATCTTGATAATGGCAAATGGGTAACGAGCCTGCCTTATCTTGAAGGTGAAACGAACGTGAAAGTCAATCTGCCTGGTATTTTACAAGGCGTAACTAAGTTGTTTTAGGAGGGATTCAAGTGCCATCAGATAAAAATAATAAAATCCCCTTTCAAGAAGATAATTACACACATAATATTAATCAGAATAATGAACGAAAGCTCGACCGACGCGGCTTTATGAAAACGTTAGTGGGAGCAGCTGGGGTGTTCGCTGTTTCCTCCCTTCCTTGGGGAGCGGTTGCAGCAAAAGAATTAATGGGTCTTGGGGAGAAGGAATATCCTCATAAAAAAATTATCGATGTCGAAAAACTCCCAATCGGAGATGCCGTTGATTTCAAATTTCCAGGAGAACATGATGATGCAATTCTAATAAGATTATCTGAAAATAAATATGTTGCCTACCAAAATGCATGCACACATTTACGCTGTCCCGTATTTTGGGTTAAGGATCAAGGAGAAATGGTTTGTCCTTGTCACCACGGCAAATTTGATGTTCAAACAGGTGCTCCAACTGCAGGACCACCAAGACGGCCTCTTCCAGAAATTCAAGTAAAAGTAGAGAAGGGTGCTGTATATGCAGTAAAGGTGAAACGATATGAAGCGTAGTTACGTTGGAGTCATTGTCCTTGCTGCTGTTTTGTTTCTCAATATCGTATTTACACAATATATGGTCCATCAATTCTTTTACGAAAACTATGTAAATACGTTAATATTTTGCGGATTAAATATTATCCTTTTTCCAATTGCCTTATTTGCTTATAAAAAGATGAAAAATGTAAAGGCGTGAAGCAAATGAACAGTGAAACATATCTTGATTTTTGTTTTATGAGAATGCCGTCAGGAAATTTTGCTGGCGATATTGATCAAATGCTGACAAAGCTTTTTGCCGGTGTCCGTTTGAACTGGTATTTAGAAGAGAAAATTGAAAATGATATAGAAATCGTTATTGCTGAAGTAAAGGGTATGAGCAAATGGAATTCAGAAGATGAAACAGCGGCTTTTATTGAGGAGCATGCAGATTCTGCATTTTGGGAATACCTTCAAGGCTATAAAATGTTTATCTACCCTGCAAAGAGAGGATGCTCAAGCTGTGGAGCCCATTGAACTGGAAACGTTAGATTCATTTGTAAGAAAAACAGTTAAAGTAGCAATTTTAGATCAAGAAAATGGGGATCAAGCCCCTTTTGTGGAAAAAATGATTGAAAAAACAGGGCTATGCCCAGATGGAACACATCTTCGCATTTATTTTGATGACCGGTATTTCTTTGCGGTCCCACTAACGGCGAAAGTTGTGCTAAATGATGGTGAATGGTCTGCCTTGGATGAGCAATCAGGTTTAAACTATGTGATTAGAAGAGAGTGTGGTTTGAATGGTTAAAAAAATACAGCTTCCATTACAAACATTAAACCTTGTCGTTGGTTTCATGGTGTGGGTATTAATTTCATCCTTATTGCCTTATATTAAAGAAGATATTGCCATACCAGCGAATCAATTGGCACTTGTAACAGCTATTCCTGTTATCCTTGGATCCATACTAAGGATTCCATTAGGCTATTATGCAAATCAATTTGGTGCACGGACGATCTTTTTAATAAGCTTTATTTTGCTAATCTTCCCTGTTTATTATATTAGCATTGCTAAATCTATCACTGATTTATTAATTGGCGGTCTTTTCTTAGGGATAGGCGGAGCGGTTTTCTCAGTAGGAGTAACATCTCTTCCAAAATATTATCCAAAGGAACGCCATGGTTTTGTAAATGGAATTTATGGTGCTGGTAATCTTGGAACTGCGCTATCAGCTTTCGGAGCCCCAGTATTAGCTTCTAAGTTTGGCTGGTCTACTACTGTTCAGTTTTATCTTGTTATTCTGGGCATTTTCATCGTAGCCAACTTCTTCTTAGGCGATAAAAAAGAACATCGAGTCAAAACTCCTTTAATGGAACAAATTAAAGGTGTTTATAAAAACGAAAAACTATGGCTCTTAAGTTTATTTTACTTTATTACTTTCGGTTCATTTGTTGCCTTTACTATTTATTTGCCAAACTTTTTAGTCGCAAGCTTCGGGCTTGATAAAGTAGATGCTGGCTTAAGAACAGCTGGGTTCATCGTGATTGCTACTGTGATGAGACCACTTGGGGGCTGGTTAGCTGACCGTTTTCATTCTCTCATTTTATTAATGTTCGTTTTTGGAGTATATACAATTTCAGCGATGATCTTATCCTTCGCTCCATCCATCGGCTGGTACACATTTGGCTGTCTAACGATTGCACTTTGTGCAGGTGTCGGAAATGGGGTAATATTTAAACTCGTTCCAATGTATTTTCATAAACAGGCAGGAATCGTCAATGGGATTGTTTCAGCGATGGGCGGACTTGGAGGATTTTTCCCGCCATTAATTTTAACCATCCTGTTTAATATTACTGGCCATTATGCAATCGGGTTTATGGCGTTATCTGAAGTCGCTTTAGCAAGCTTAATATTAGTCATCTGGATGTATTACCAAGGAAAAATGGGGATTGCTAATCAAGTAATTGATCACACAGTTGAAGGGATTCTTGTAACGGACATTCATGGTAAAATTATTTCAATAAACCCTGCATTTTCAAAAATTACAGGGTATACAAAGAACGATGTCATCGGGAAGAATCCGAATATCTTAAAATCCGGCATGCAATCGAAAGATTTTTATGAAGGATTATGGAACTCTATTGAAGCAAATGGATTCTGGCAAGGAGAAATTTGGAATAAACGCAAGGATGGAGAACCATATCTACAATGGCTAACGATTAGTGCCATTAAAAATGACGCCGGAGAAGTTGTACAATATGCCGGTATGTGTAGTGATATGTCGAGCAGGAATGTGAAGGAAGCGTAGCGCTAGAGAGGAAGGAAGGTATGGATACAAAATCAGCCCGAAGAAATATTAGTTCTTATATCATTCAGTCTCAAGAAGATGAAATCAAGCGAATAGCCATTGAACTTCACGAAGGTGTTGGGCAAAATTTGTATAGTCTTTACACTGGTATGCAATTCATTCAATCAGCTGTTGAAGAAGACACGATGAAAGGCTATGTCGGCAGCATGGCTGAATTACTAGAAAGAACGATTCAAGAGATTAGGCTGCTTTCGGTTGAATTACACCCTCCTACCTTAACGACGCTTGGACTTCTGCCGGCAATGAAAAGCTATTTAAAGCTTTATACTTCCACCTACGGGATCGAAGTACATTTAGTGAGTATGGGTGAAGAGGTCTCTCTGAATGAAAAGGAAAGGATTACATTATTCCGAGTTTGTCAGGAGGCCTTAGCCAATATTGCCAGATATGCGGATACAGTAAATGCGGAGGTAACCTTTATATGGGAGCAAAGCCATTTGCGAATCCTTATTAAAGATGCTGGAAAAGGCTTTGATATGGAAAAAGGGATGAATCAATCGACCGGCCTAGCCGCCATGCAGGAGCGTATGCATTTAATTGGCGGACAATGGTTTCTTTCTTCAAAAATAGGGGAAGGTACACTGATTGAACTTCAGTTGCCACTATAATATGAAACAAACACTTAGGGGATTTGCGTATGCAATCCCTTATTGTATATTTAGCACACTAAACTAGGAGTCTGCTGTAAATTTTTATATAATGGAATACATAGAAAAAAACGAATGGGGGAGATGACTTGATTAAGATTCTTCTTTGTGATGATCATGCCGTTGTTAGAATGGGATTAAAAATGCTTTTAAATAATCATCCGGACAT
>NZ_JBALOZ010000075.1:8311-18957 GCF_036965125.1 Bacillus sp. JJ1503 | reverse complement strand
CCGAGGGAAATGAAGGGATCCAAAAATCACTTGAGCTTAATCCAAATGTTGTGGTCATGGATTTAAGCATGCCACATGGAAGAGATGGATTATCGGCTACTTCTGAATTGAAAAAATTATTGCCAGATACAGCAATCCTTATTCTTACTATGCATGATGATGAAGAGTATTTATTTAGAGCTATCCAAGCAGGAGCTTCTGGCTGCATATTGAAAAGTGCCCCACATGATGAACTGCTGTCAGCCATTCGTTCAGTTGCTAATGGCAACGCATATTTGCATCCATCAGCGACGAAAAGAGTAATGGAGGAGTACCTTTTCGGAGTTAAACAAGGGAATACAGATACATTTAACCTGTTGTCTGATCGAGAAAAGGAAGTGCTTACCTATATTGCCAAAGGATTTTCTAATAAAGAGATTGCAGAACAGCTAGTAATTAGTGTGAAAACAGTCGAAACACATAAGAGCAACTTAATGGAGAAGCTACAAATGAAAACAAGGCCAGAGCTAGTTGAATTTGCTTTGAAAAAGGGGTTATTAGGATATGGAATTTAAGGGATGGTCAAAACCTTGATAAACTCAGTGGAAATTGCAAATCAATGTGAAAAAATATTAACAACTATGAATGTGGATTTTGTTGGACTGGCTTTGCAAAATCAGGAGGGACCTGATGTTAGTTGGCATTCTGCAGCCGGCAACAGTAATGAGAAGTATAAGAGAATTACTGTTCGCTATGGAAAAGGAATCGCTGGTAAAGTGATTTCTACAGGAAGCCCAATCACGATAAAAAATTTCCCTGAAGAGATTACGGGCAAGGCACTTGAATATCCGATCATGCTGGCTGAAAAGCTAATATATGCATTCGCAGTCCCTCTATTTATAAAAAGTGTTCCGAAAGGTGTGTTATTAGTAGGGAGACGGTCAAATACCCCTCTAACGGAAAAGGAACAATTAACAGTTAAACAAGCTGCAAAAGCTTTTGAAAGTTTGTTTTAGTAGCCCACAGGAGGTTAATAATGAACCGAAATTTACCTGCTCCTGATTCGAATGAAGCGACTATTCTCGTCAATGAATCAGGCGCCATTTCGTACGCCAATAATAAAGCCTGTGAAAGCTTTGGATATCTAGAAAGTGAAATGGTCGGAATTAATTTTAATGTATTATTCCCTGAAACGAACTTAAGGGAAATTAAAGAAGGTGTTGTTATTCATCAAAAGGGAGAGCGTTTGGAAGGTCAAAGAATTTCCCTTATATTCAGGGTGAACACTTTTTCTTTAAATCAGGGGAAATATTATCTTGTTATTTTTCATCATGCTATGGATCATTCCAGAATTAATAAACAGCAATCTTATTACCTTCATGAGCTTGTCGATTTACAATTTGCATTAGATGAGTCAACGATTGTCGCATTTACTAATCATAAAGGCATTATTACATATGTCAATCAGAAATTCTGCGAAGTATCTAAATATTCTGCTGAGGAGCTTATTGGGCAAGATCATCGAATCATAAACTCAAATTATCATTCTAAGGAGTTTTTCACTGAGCTTTGGCGGACCATTTCTTCAGGGGAAGTATGGAAGGGTGAAATAAGGAATCAGGCAAAGGATGGTACCTTTTACTGGGTGGATACGACCATTGTTCCTTTCCTTGGTGAAAACGGCAAACCCTATCAATATTTAGCGATTCGGCATGAAATTACAAACAGAAAGCAGATAGAAGATGAGCTCCAAAATATGATGACAAAGATAATCGATATTCAAGAAGAGGAAAGAAAAAGATTATCAAGAGAGCTGCATGATGGGGTGGGACAAAATTTATATAGCCATTTAATTACGATAAACAGGCTGCAGGCAGAAATGGAACATCCTTTACTGGAACAAATGCAAGATGAAGCGAGGGAAATTATTGAAGACCTTCGTGATCTTTCATGGGAGCTGAGACCGTCCGTACTTGATGATCTAGGGCTAATCCCGGCAATACGCTCTTATTTAGTGAGGTTTTCAGAAAATTATCTCATCAATGTACATTTTGATTGTTATATAAATAGCCGTCTTAGTCCCAGTACGGAAATTTCTATCTATCGCATTATTCAAGAAAGTCTGACGAATATTCGGAAATACGCAGAAACAGATGAGGCGTCAGTAATCATTCGAAAAATGGATGATGTGATCAGAGTAGTGATTGAGGATAAGGGAATAGGATTTGATATGGATCAAATTTCACGTGGAGTTGGACTTTTCAGTATGGAGGATAGGGCGCGTGCAGTGGGCGGTACAATGACGATCCATTCTGTAAAAGGCAAGGGAACGAAAGTTATTTTGGAGATCCCATTATAAAAAGGCTGCCAATTTGGCAGCCTTTTCTGTCAGATATAATCTAGCAATATTCCGCCCGCCGCTCCAGTTAAAACAATAACCCATGGCGGAAGTTTCCAATAAGTAAGCATACTAAAAAGGATGACGGCGAATGCGAAATCTTTAGGTGCTAAAATCGAACCCGTCCAAATAGGATGATAAAATGCTGCCACTAAGATGCCAACGACCGCTGCATTTACACCCATTAAAGCTCCTGTTATCTTTGGATTTGAACGGAGTTGGTTCCAGAAGGGCAAAGTTCCTAGAATAAGCAGAAATGCAGGTAAAAATATGGCTAAAGTTGCAAGCAAACCACCTTGCCAGCCGTTAATAATCGCACCAATATAGGCAGCGAATGTAAATAATGGGCCAGGTACAGCTTGTGTTGCCCCATATCCTGCTAGAAATGCTTCTTCACTAAGCCAGCCTGTCGGTACAAATTCACGCTCGAGAAGAGGCAAAACCACGTGTCCCCCGCCAAAAACGAGAGAACCAGAACGATAGAAACTGTCAAATAAGGCGACCCAGTCTAAATGAGTTAATTCTCTCAATACTGGTAAACCTGCTAACAGCAAAATGAATAATAGTAGGCATCCTATGGCAAATCGTTTGGATAATGGAAAATGGATTTGTTCTTCCACTCGATCGTATGAGTTTTTAAATAGGAAGTAGCCTAAAGCACCTGATAATAGAATAATGCCGACTTGTGTAAAGGCTGTTTGCCATAAAAGAGTGGCAACGATGGCAATTAAGGCTATCGTTTTTCTTTTTAAATCAGGTGCAAGCTTTTGGGACATACCGAGAATGGCATGGGCCACAACTACAACTGCTACAATTTTTAGCCCATGAATCCAAGAGGAAGCCCCAATTTCTTGAATACTAAGCAGTTGGGCAAACAAAATTAAGGCAAAGACAGAAGGCAATGTAAATCCAAGAAAGGCTAAAATTCCGCCCATCAATCCGCCGCGAATAACCCCAATGCCAATGCCAACCTGACTGCTCGCAGGCCCAGGAAGAAATTGGCATAGTGCAACTAAATCAGCATACCTTTTTTCATCCAGCCACTTTCGTCTTTTCACATATTCCTGATGAAAATATCCAAGGTGTGCAACGGGACCGCCAAATGAGGTTAACCCTAGCTTCATGNNATCACGATTATTCTCCTTCAAATGAAATCTTATTCATCATAGCAAAATAAAATGCGATAGATTTAAGGTGAACAAGAAATTAATAAAACCTTTACAATATAAAATGGAAGAACTGTTGCATAATATTAATTTTGACCTTATATTATTAAAGCATTATGATCTGTAATAATAAAATATTAGGGTAACAGCCTATCGTTTTAGCATAAGGAGGGATAAGGTTGGAAAATAAATTTCCTCAAACATTTGAAGTGATTGATTTATGTCTGCTTGCAGGAAAAATTATGTTGCAATGCGGCGGAGAAACGTATCGGGTGGAGGATACGATGTCAAGAATTGCCGCAGCGTTGGGAATTCCCAATTCTCATAGCTATGTCGTGCCAACTGGAATTATCTTTTCGATTGATGGAACAGAGCCTGCAAAGCTCATTCGAATATCTGAGCGAACAACAGATCTATATAAAGTTACTTTAGTTAATGGGATTTCAAGAAAAATAAGCAGTGGTGAAATGGACATTAAAGAAGCCTTTATAAAGCTTAATGAAATTGAAAAGGCTAATTTCACATTTCCTATATATCAGCAAATTCTTGCAGCATCTATTTCCAGCGGGTGCTTCCTATTGATGTATTTAGGAAAATGGAGTGATTTTTTACCAGCTATCATCAGTGGCGGTTTAGGGTTTATTTGTTTTATTTATATACATCGTCTAGTAAAAATTAAGTTTTTTTCGGAGTTTTTAGCTGCTTTTATTATTGGGTTAAGTGCCTATTTTTTTGTGCGTACAGGAATAGGGACACAGCTAGACAAAATTATTATTGGATCTGTTATGCCGCTCGTTCCGGGTTTATTAATCACAAATGCAATCCGAGATCTTATGGCCGGGCATTTAGTGGCAGGCTTGTCTAAGGGAGCGGAAGCATTTTTTACCGCTTGTGCAATCGGAACAGGAGTGGCAGTCGTTGTCGCATTTTTTTAGAAAGAATGGTGGGGATGAGAAATGATGATTGTACATTTAATCACAAGCTTTGTTGCTACAGCTTCTTTCGCCATATTATTTAACGCGCCGAGAAAGTCCCTTATTAAATGTGGGCTTGTTGGGATGGTCGGGTGGATTGTATATTTTTCTCTTGTAGAATATGACTTTGATGCGGTTATTGCATCATTTATTGCTGCTTTCATGGTTGCGGTTATCAGTCAAATCTTCGCAAAAATGTATAAAACGCCGATTATCATTTTTAGTATATCTGGAATTATCCCGCTTGTCCCTGGTGGAATTGCTTATAATGCGATGCGTCATTTTGTTGTAAACGATTATAATGTCGCCATACAGTTAGCGGCAAAGGCCTTTATGATTTCAGGTGCGATTGCTGCTGGACTTGTGATTTCGGAAGTATTAAACCAGATCATACTAAAAATTAAATTCAGGCAAGTGTAAGATCAGTATAATTTCTGTTACCAAAATAGAACTCTTTTTTAACCATTTCGTAAATCCTTAAACTCGGTGCTAGGGTACAATTCAGTTAGAAACAAAGCAAAACGAGTTAATGGAGGAATTCAAAATGAAAGCAAAAAAATGGTTATATTCAGGGCTTGCCGTAACGATATTAAGTTTACCAGTATTTACTTTAACAGAAGGAGCAATGGCCAAAGAGCAGCCAAATAA
Source organism: Bacillus sp. JJ1503 (assembly GCF_036965125.1). Lineage (NCBI taxonomy): Bacteria > Bacillati > Bacillota > Bacilli > Caryophanales > Bacillaceae > Bacillus > Bacillus sp. JJ1503. The sequence continues at coordinate 13,792 of NZ_JBALOZ010000075.1, read as the reverse complement.
AATTGTTCAAAATGTGAAGCAGGAAAAGGCGATAACTGAAAAACAGGTAGTATCTTTAGTAAGTAAATGGAAGAAATGTGAAACGTATATTCAAAGTGGCGGGAACTATAAAAAGGGTGAATACCAATCATTTCAATATGAAAATATGCCATACCGGTATTTATCTAGTGACATTGGCACAAAGAAAAAGCTCATGAAATACTTGACTAGCACATTGACTCGGTCACAGGCTAATCAGTTTATCGAGGAACGGGGAATAATCGAGCATAAAGGAAAGATGGCACAGCCAGAAGCGGATGGGGGATCTCTGCTGCAATGGGATAAAGCAAAGTCTCTTTTCTTAGAAAAGGATGACAAGAAAAGAACATATAAGTTAGAGGTTCCGGTAGGCGAGTTAAATGAAACAGAAGCATTTCATACTGAGGTTATCTATTTGCAAGGCAAAGGGTGGAAAATTAGTGAAAGACCATATATGCCTGTGAATTTAGATATTCCAGGCAATATCAACCCGGCATTTATCTTTTTTAAGTTCCTGATTGTGGATCATACCCAAGCTGCAGAACAATTCTTGTATGGGGACTTTAACACTGAAGCATTTAAAAAAGGGATAAAGAAAATTGAAATGAAAACGTTAGAAGAGCGTGCTAGATCAAAAACTCAAGTTGAATTTGTCGTATCCTTCCATGCAGAATTGGAAAAGGGATATAAGGGCCAATTGAAAAGCGGGCAAAATAAAATTTACTTTTTAATCGAAAATACAGGTGATATGGAATTCAAAATAGTCAGTGCTGGTATGGAGCCGCATCTTGATTAACGGAAAGATTTCATTGTAAAATAATAAAACAAAGAGCGTTGCTTCTTATAGCAGCGCTTTTTTTGCGGAAAATGAAATCTTTTAAAATGACTATTGTTATTTTTTGTGAAATATCTGATAATCAATAAAGATTGAGTTAACAACTCATCTCTATTATTAAATGATAAGGGGGATGACATTGAAACTACGAGTTTCTGCGGTGCAGTATCATCTGCATACGATTCATTCATTTGAGGATTTTGCGAAGCAGTGTGAACATTATATTAAAACAGCACAGGAGTTTGGATCGGAATTTATTTTGTTTCCTGAATTTTTTACTACCCAGCTTTTATCGATTGGGAATGAGCAAGGAACAAGTTTAACGATTAATGAACTCCCTGACTTTACAGAACAATATAAGAATCTTTTTACAAAATTCGCTAAAGAAACGAATACACATATTATAGCCGGTACACATGTGATAGAAAAGGAAGGCCTTTTATACAATGTGGCACACATGTTTTACCCGGACGGCCGGATTGTTGAGCAGGCTAAATTGCATATTACCCCAACGGAAGTAGAAGAATGGAATATGTCTGCAGGTGAGGGGCTTGAGGTTTTTGACACGGATAAAGGGCGAATTGCCATTTTGACATGCTATGACATTGAATTTCCGGAAATCGTTAGGATGGCAAAAGCTAAGGGGGCAGATGTCATATTCTGTCCATCTTGTACAGATGACCGTCACGGCTTCCATCGCGTTCGTTATACATGCCATGCACGTGCAATTGAGAATCAAGTGTATGTTGTTGTAACAGGGACTGTCGGTTCCCTTCCGACTGTTGATTTCATGCGGGGGAATTTTGGCCAAGCCGCTGTTATTACTCCAAATGATGTCCCATTTCCTCCAAAAGGAATTATGGTCGAAGGGGAAATCAATGATGATATGATTGTTACAGCGGATCTAGATTTAACATTGTTACATGAAGTCAGAGAAAGAGGTTCAGTTACAACTTGGCGTGATAGACGTGTCGATCTATATCCGGATTGGGAAAAATAAATGGTAAAGAGGGATGAAAATGGCTTATCGCAGCGAATTTTATGCCTTTGATCAGGAAAAACCAGTCCCTATTATTATACGGAATTACACGGAGTCTGACTTTGATGAGCTGATCCAAATTCAAGCGGAATGCTTTCCGCCCCCTTTTCCTTCGGAATTATGGTGGAATAAAGAACAATTGCAAAATCATGTTACTTTATTTCCTGAAGGGGCGCTTTGTGTAGAGGTAAATGGCCAATTGGCTGGATCATTAACTGGGGTTTGTGTTCATTTTGATCCGAAACATCCATCACATAAATGGGAAGAGGTAACGGATAGCGGATATATTCGCAATCATGACCCGAACGGAAACACTCTTTATATTGTTGACATAAGTGTTAGACCAAAGTACCGTAAGCTGGGGCTAGGAAAAATGTTGATGCAATCGATGTATCAAGTAGTCGTTCAGCTTGGCCTTGATCGTTTGCTTGGCGGCGGAAGAATGCCAGGGTATCACAAAGTGGCAGAGACTATGTCACCAAGTGAATATATTGATGCTGTGGTCAAAGGAGTTCTGCGTGATCCCGTTATTTCCTTTCTTTTGCGATCAGGCAGAACACCGATTGCTATCATCGAAAACTACTTAGAAGATGAAGAATCTCTTCATCATGCCGTTTTGATGGAGTGGAAAAACCCCTTTAACTTTTTTCAGCAAGGATAAAAATCTGGGCGTAATTTCTCCGAGGAGAAATTTATATAGAGAGGAGAAAGATTAAATGGAATATAGAAGAATAACGAGCATTGAAGATCCATTGTTTGTCAAAATGCATGATTTAATGAAAGAGGTATTTCCTCCTGAAGAGGTGCTGGAATATGAATTGTGGAAGGAACCATTAGAAGATCCGGGTATAAGAGTGTTTGTTGCTGTACTTCAGAATGAGGTAGTTGGTGCAACAGAATATCGGTACTATTCTGATTGGAATATTGCTATGACCGATTTTACTATTATTGGCCGTCCAGGGCTTAGCCTAGGCCGTTTCTTAGCACAAAATAGGGAAAAAGACTTGAATGAATTAGCAAAAGCAAATGGCAAAGAATTGTTTGGCATGTTTGCAGAAATCTATGATCCTTATCAGCTTGATGATCATGAATTTGGCGGAGTAAAGCCAATGAATCCATTTGTTCGCCGTGAAGTCTTATCGCATCTCGGGTATAAGCGCCTTGATTTATCTTATGTACATCCTTCTTGGAAAAATGATGGAGAAGCCGTTAAAGGTCTCGATTTTTGTTTCATGCCGATGGATGACAATGTTTCCGAAATTCCGGCACAATTAGTTTCAGACTTTTTAACGACATATTATTCAGTACTGTCTAATAAGCCACAAGAGTGGGTTCAGATGATTGAAGAAATCAAAAACCATTCTCAAATACAGTTGTTGCCATTATAATGGCAAAAAAGCTTTTCTATAATGGACTAAGTCCAGATAGGAAAGCTTTTTTTTAGAATACATTGTCGATTACCAGCATTATGGATAAGGCGGTATATTGCTAACTAATAATGTTTTTATTTAAATGTTTTGCGCATAACGTTCATCAGGAATTTTATTTAACATAACATAAAGGCTAACATTTTCATTTCCGCTGTTTGTAAAAGCGAATTCTTCTTCGCCATCTGCACGTATAACATCATTTTCCGCAACCTCGATTGGTTCTCCATTAATGATGAGTGTCCCGTTGCCTTGAAGGACCATTAAATACACACATTTGTTCCTGGATGCTTATGTGCAGGAAGCTTCTGACCAGGCATGAAATTTAAGACGAATACTGTGCTTTCACCCTCGCGAAAAATAATCCTTTTAGTAAACTTTTCTTCGCTAAATTCTATTGCATCTGTGATCGATTTCTTTTCCAATTATATGACCTCCAATTAGAGATATGTTCTTTCATATTAATGATAATCAATATCAATTAATGATGTGTTGATTTAAATCACATCTATAATATATCTCAGTGAAATCAGCATTCCTCTACATTATTATTAAGTGCTAAATTTACCAGAAATAATTATATATAAAGATCAGGAATTAAGAAATAATACCTATTGTAAGTCATTTTTCATAGAAAAGAGGGAAAAGTATGACAGTTGGTACACAGGTTAAACAAGCGATAGCAGGTTTAAAAAGTGCTCAAGCGAGTTTTGAAGGATTTGCATTAGCAACAGATAATCAACAGGCTAAGCAGCTATACCAAACTTGTGCACAGCAAACACAGTCAGTCATTGACTCTGTAGAGCCTCGTTTGCAGCAAATTCTTGCAGAAGAACCGCAGTATAATCAATAGCTTTATCCTGGTTGGCTTATAGCCAACCTTTTCATCATTTATAGATGGGGAGTAAATGTCATGACTATTATTTCGAATGTTAAACAAAGCCTGTCCACCATTAAGGGAATCGAGGCTCAGCTTTCCATTCTGGCACTGAATTCGCACGATCCAGAGGCACAGAGGACTTTTCACGAAATGATGAATATGATGAACGATATAAAAAAAGACCTCCAGCTTCGGGTAAATGAAATGATGTTAGAAGAACCGCAGTATAAGGGATAAATAAGGAAGAGGTGACAAAATGTCAGAATGGAGTCATATTATCATTCGGTCTTTTTTATTTCTTTTTGTATTATTCATAATGACCAAGATGTTAGGAAAAAAACAAATTTCTCAAATTTCCTTTTTTGAATATGTGTCTGGCATAACAATAGGAAGTATTGCGGGCGAAGTTATTATGGGGCTTAATAGCAATATGGGGCATGGAATATTAGCTATAGCCATTTTTGGATTAGTGACGATCGCTGTTGGATTTATTTCATTAAAAAGCAATTCATTTCGTGACTTTGTTGAAGGTAAAGGAACTATATTTATTAAAGATGGAAAAATAATGGAGGATAATTTAAAAAAGGAAAAATACTCCACAGATGAGCTTACAACCCTTCTGCGCAAAAAAGATGTATTTAATTTAGCAGATGTAGAGTTTGCTGTATTAGAACCAACAGGTGATTTAAGCATCTTATTGAAAAAAGAAAACAGACCGTTAACTCCTAAAGATCTCAACCTTAAAGTAGCAAATGATAAAGTACCGCAAACAGTGATTCGTGACGGACATATTGTACATGATTCTTTGGCTTCTGCAGGAAAATCCCGGAAGTGGCTTTTTGACGAATTGGATAAACTTGAGGTCACAATGGATAATGTCTTTTATGGACAGATTGACTCTTATGGTGATTTAACTGTTGATCTCTATGATGATAAAATGAAACAGCCATCTCCACAAACAAGGCCGTTATTGATGGCGATGCTTAAAAAATGTCAAGCGGATTTAGAAATATTTGAATTGGAAACAGATTCACCCGATGCCAAAAATATGTATAAAAAGAACGCGGAAAAATTGAATGAAGCCATACGCATTCTTAGTCCATACTTGAATAATTAATCCAGTTTTTGGGGCTGTCCAGAAGTCAAAATGCAGACTTTCTATACAAGCCCCTATGAAGAAATTTATCCCCCAATATGAGACATTTCCACCTTTTTTCTGCCTTTGTTTTGCTGCAGGAGGTTATCACGCTCTTCGGAATAACGATCATTACGAATTGTCCAA
>NZ_JBALOZ010000075.1:1603-8263 GCF_036965125.1 Bacillus sp. JJ1503 | reverse complement strand
AATGTCTGTAATCATTTTTTCTAATTTTGAATCATCTTCCTCAGAACGCAGGATTGTGCGCAGATCGTGTCCTACACCAGAAAATAAACAAGTATAGAGCTTGCCTTCAGCTGAAAGTCTAGCCCGATTGCATGATGAGCAGAAAGCCTCTGTAACTGATGAAATGATTCCAAATTCCTGTTCAGAGCCAGAGTACCTAAATCTTGACGCTACTTCACCTAAATAATTCGGCGCAATTGGTTCAATCGGCATGACACGATGAATAGAATCAAGAATTTGTTTTTTAGAAAAAACAGATTCCATATTCCACTGGTTCGTATTTCCGACATCCATAAACTCAATAAATCGTAAAATATGGCCTTTTTCTTTAAAAAATTTGGCCATTGGGATAACTTCCTGGTCATTGACGCCTTTTTTTACAACCATATTAATTTTTATTTTTAAGCCAGCTTCAGATGCTGCCTCAATTCCATTTAAAACTTCTTGTACTTTTACCCCTCTGCCATTGATTTTTCCAAACAAATGGTCATCAAGTGAATCAAGACTGATGGAAACTCGTTTTAAGCCAGCTTTTTTCAAATTCATTGCATATTGCGGCAGTAATACTCCGTTTGTCGTCATGGCGATATCATCAATACCATCGATTCGCGCGATTTTCTCCACAAGGTCAGGCAATGATTTTCGCATTAAAGGCTCTCCACCAGTAAGCCTGACTTTTTTTATTTCGAAGGCTTTAGCAAAAATCTTAACTAACCGTTCTATCTCTTCAAATGCTAGCAGCTGTTCTTTTTTCAAAAAGGGGTAATCGGGCCCGAAAATTTCTGCAGGCATACAGTAGGTACAGCGAAAATTACACTTGTCCGTTACTGAGATTCGCACATCTCTAAGCGGCCTGTTTCTTTTATCCTGTAAAATCAAGTATGATCGCCTCCTTTTTATTACTCTATAATCCTATGTGAATGAGAATAAACGTTAAATGAGTTTCCTCTTATAAATCCAACAGCGGTAATATTTAAATCCTCTGCTAATTTAATAGCAAGATTAGTAGGGGCTGATTTTGATAGAATAATTCCAACACCAATTTTTGCAGCCTTTAATAGTACTTCAGATGAGATTCTTCCGCTAAAGGCAATAATTTTATCTTTTACAGATATTTTATTTTGGATACAGTAACCGTAAATTTTATCCAATGCATTATGCCTTCCGATATCAGTTCTGCTAATAATCATATCCTCTCCTGAGAAAAGGGCAGCATTATGCACTCCGCCAGTTTCTTGGAAAGTTAAACTGCTGTCCTGCAGCTGTCTCATGATGGATAGACATTGAGCTGGAGTTACCGTAGTCTTGGAGGTAGAGGTCTTAGCCGTACGAGCATCATTGTGAAAATAAAACTGGCGGCTTTTCCCGCAGCAAGATCCAATAAATCGTTTTGAGTGAAATTCATGACTGGTTGTAACTGGAACATGTAAATCCACATAAGAAATTCCCTTGCTTTCGTCAATGTTAATGGTTTTTATCTCATCCTGTTGTCGGATAAATCCTTCCGAAGCGAGGAAGCCAATTGTTAATTCTTCAAGATTTTCCGGTGTACAAACCATTGTCGCAAATTCTTGTCCATTTAACATGATTGTCAAAGGCTGTTCAGTCACGATCTCATCCATCTTCTCTTGTAAAATGCCATTCTCGTACCTGTAAATCCAGCTGTTATTGCTGATTTGACCTGCCATATTCATTCACCCGCCCATACTTAACTTAATTACCCAAATAGTAGCATAAAATTTTCATATAGCAATAGTAAAAAAATCTAACATAGTGAAAAACTTAATAATGGTTGAATACCAATAGGAAAGATGTTAATATTTAGAAAAGTTCACAAACTTGTAACAATTATTGATTCGAGATAGCGAACCTGTCATCGGTTAATATCTGTTACAGCATTTTATGTAAGCGATTAACTGTTGGTGTATAGTAGCGTTCCTGCTGGTAGCTAACCGTCAATCCCTCCTAATGTTTATTAGACAAGGAGGAATTGACGGTTTTGTTTTTGGCTTGCAAAATAATATTAATCGGGGTGTTGAGAGGATGAAAAAAGCGAAAAACAGATGGCTGATTGCAGCATCTGCGGTAGGAATTCATATTTCTATCGGTTCTGTTTATGCATGGAGTGTTTTTACAAAGCCAATTGTTAATCAATTCGGATGGGATTTAACTGATGTGAGTTTTACATTTAGTTTAGCTATTTTATTTCTAGGATTATCCGCCGCTTTCTTAGGCCATTTCGTTGAAAAGCATGGGCCGAAAAGAGCTGGGATGCTTGCTGCGATGTTTTTTGGTGTTGGAATCACAGGGTCAGGATTAGCTATCAACTTAGAGTCATTGCCATTATTGTATATTTTTTATGGAGTTCTTGGAGGAATAGGCCTTGGAGTTGGCTATATTGCACCTGTTTCAACACTTGTAAAATGGTTTCCAGATCGGAGAGGATTAGCGACAGGACTAGCTATTATGGGCTTTGGCTTCGCAGCTCTTATTAGCAGCCCTATCATGCAAAGCTTAATTGATGCTGTTGGGATTGCTAATACCTTTTATATACTTGGAGTCTCGTATTTTATTATCATGATGGTATCATCTCTGTATCTTGCACCGCCTAAGCAAGGCTGGGTTCCTGCTGGTTTCCAAGATAAAATAAAGGCTGGCACGAAAACGCTTAAAGAGGATCTATCACAATTAACTGCGAATGAAGCGATTAAAACAAAGAGATTCTATTATTTATGGCTGATGTTATTTATAAATGTTACTTGCGGTATTGCGATTATTTCTGCTGCATCACCGCTTGCACAGGAGAGCATTGGTTTAAATGCAGTCGCTGCAGCCGCACTTGTAGGAGTACTAGGAGCATTTAATGGACTTGGACGAATTGGCTGGGCATCGATTTCAGATTTTATTGGCAGGCCAAATACATATACAACATTTTTCTTAATACAAGTGATTGCGTTTCCATTAGTTACGATGACAAGCAATCCGCTTATTTTCCAAATTCTCTTAGCTATTATTTATACTTGCTATGGCGGAGGCTTCGCAGCCATTCCGGCCTATATTGGAGATTTATTTGGAACGAAGCAACTTGGTGCTATTCACGGATATATATTAACAGCATGGGCAGCAGCAGGGTTAGCAGGTCCGATGTTTGCATCTTGGGTTCGTGAAACGACAGGTTCCTATTCTCAAAGTCTTATGGTTTTCACTGGGATGTTTGCTGTTGCTTTAGCGATTTCACTCCTTATTCGACTCGATATTAAAAAACTCAGACAAAAACAAGCAGAAACACGAAATGTTGCGGTTTGACAATTTTGAAAATAATTGTTTAACTTAGGATAATAGGATCAATCTTTCAACATATTAATAAAGTATTTACAAACAAGAATGATTCTTAAACATAATATTATACTGGAATTAAAGGGTTGAAATTGATGAATAAATATGAAGCAGAATTTAGCAATCTTGTCCGATCCTTTCGAAAAAAGCATATGGGAAAGGGACCAAGTAAAGTAACAACTACCTTTTGCAAAAACTGGGCTATTTGTGAAATGGAGGGAAACCTCTCCCCAGTTGAGAAGTTTATTGTAAGTGCAGATGATGGAAAACAAATGGTCCGCGCTGCAAGAACTGAAATGGTAAAGGATATGTATAAGAAGAATCAGCCAATCGAGATGGAGGAATTTTTGCAATCCAAACTCATCGACCTATTTGTAGATATCGATATCGAAAGAGATTTTGGGATGTCGGTGTTTGTTTTTGATAAAAACATTGAAGAAATGTATAAAACTAAATAGTCAATAGGAAGTTGGCACTTGGTAGCGACCCTGCTAAAGACTAACCACCAAACACATGCGTAATTTTTGTGTCTGGTGGTTTTTGTATTTTTTGTGAAAAAAACTGTTAAATAGATATTAGAATTACGATCATTAAAAAATTCATTATTCAGCATGAATGAAAAAGGAGAAGATTGTCATGAGTTCAACTAAGCATACAGGACCAATCAAATTAGATACTTCCTTAAAGCCATCCTTGTGGGCTGGCAAGGCGCCAATGGGGCTTGGGAAGATAAAGCCTCACCATATTAGAGATACGATGAAGGTAGCATGGGATAATAAAGATAATTTAGGATATGCTTATCGGATTCTGACACAAGGTGTGTGTGATGGTTGTGCCCTTGGTGTATCTGGGCTTTATGACCAAACTTTAACGGGTCCTCATTTATGTACAACAAGATTGAATGTTCTTCGCTTGAACACGATGCCGGCCATTGACCCGGAGTTGCTTGAAAATATAGATAAATTGAAGGAATTAGACAGTACACAGCTTCGGAAGCTTGGAAGAATTCCATACCCTCTATCGAGAAAAAAAGGAGAAAATAAGTTTACAAGAATATCTTGGGACGAAGCTTTAGACAGGATTGCAGCGAAAATAAAGCAAATTGATCCTAAACAGCTTGCATTCTATTTAACTGCTAGGGGAATTACGAATGAAGTTTACTATACAGCTGCGAAAGTAGCTCGGTTTCTAGGAACAAATAATATCGACAACGCTTCCCGCATATGCCATTCGCCAAGTAAAACAGCATTAAAACGGTCATTGGGTATTGGAGCATCTAGCTGTAATTATAAAGATTGGATCGGTACCGATGTATTAATATTCTGGGGCTCTGTTGCAGCAAATAATCAGCCTGTCTCCACTAAATATATGTATGCAGCTAAAAAAGCGGGAACAAAAATTATTATGATTAACCCATATCGAGAGCCAGCAATGGAAAATTACTGGATTCCTTCGATTCCGGAAAGTGCACTGTTTGGTACACAAATTGTCGATGATGTGTATCAAGTTAATATTGGCGGAGATATTGCCTTTATGAATGGTGTGATGAAGCACTGGTTTGAAATGGAGGAAAAAGTTCCGGGCTCTGCGATTGACCATGATTTTGTCAACGAGCATACAAATGGTTTTTCTGAGTTAAAAGACCATCTCAAGAATCAAGATTGGGAACTGCTTGAAAAGTCATCTGGGTTAACGAAGGAAAGAATGTATGAGTTTGCCGAGCTGCTGGCCAAATCAAAATCCGGTGTTTTCATTTGGAGTATGGGATTAACACAACATCGCTTTGCAACGGATAATATTTCACAAGTGGCTAATCTTGCCATGCTTCGCGGCTTTATTGGAAGAGAGCATTGCGGTGTTATGCCAATCCGCGGACATAGCGGGGTGCAAGGATCAGGTGAAATGGGAGCTGACCCGTTTGTACTTCCAGGAAGTGATTTTGATGAGCTCAATGCAAAACGCATGGAATATTTATGGGGATTCCCGGTTCCTAGATGGCAGGGGGATACAGTAGGTCAAACATTGGAAAATATCATGCTGCCGGAGAATCATCCGAGAAAAGTTAAGCTCTTTTTTACAAGTGGAGGAAACTTCCTCGAAACAATGCCAGATCCTCATTTTATTCAGGAGGTTCTTGAAAATGTTGAACTGCGGGTCCATCAGGATATCATTTTTAATACATCTACCCTAGTGGATGCAAAAGAAGAGGTCATTATATTACCTGCGATGACGCGATATGAGCAGCCTGGTGGAGGTACATCCACAAGTACAGAAAGAATGGTATATTTTAGTCCAGAGATTAAAGGGCCAAGAATTGAGGAAGCTAGACCAGAATGGGAAATTTATGTTGACCTCGCATCAAGAGTATATCCTGATAAAAAGCATCTAATTGAATTTAAACATGCAGATGAAATTCGTGATGAAATTTCTATAGCCAATAGAAATTATGATGGCATCCAGCATTTGAAAAACAAGGGAGATGTGTTCCAATGGGGAGGAGCCTGGTTATGCGAGGGCGGGGTTTGTCCTACTCCTGATGGCAAAGGAAACCTGCTGGCCATTGAAATTCCTGAGCTGCGGAAAACGGAAGGCCAGTTCTATGTGACAACAAGACGCGGAAAACAATTCAATTCGATGGTTTATAGTGAAATAGATCCTTTCAATGGGGCAGATCGCTATGATATTTTAATGAATGCAGACGATGCAGAGAAACTTAATATTCAAGAAGGAGATGCTATCGTTGCATTTAATAATTACGGCACTTACCAGGGAAGAGCGAAATTTGAAGATGTGAAATCAGGTAATATCGCTGTATTCTGGCCAGAAGGCAATGTACTGCTTCCTAAGGGCGTGTATGAGAAGTATGCGGAAATTCCGGAATACAATACTACGATTATTCTCGAAAAAGCAGAAACGTTCCATGCACAAAAGGATCGAAAATATTTAGAAAAGAGAATTGAAGAACTCGAAATGAGTATGAGCTAAATCTAGTTTCTTCTATTATATAGGCTGATCATGCAGGCAAAGTATACTTTGCCTGCATGATCAGCTTTTTTTGTTTTAAAACATATATTCTAATAATATTTTACCAATGATTTCCTTAGTTGGGCGACGGATGGGGCTGATTGAAATATTTTTGTAATATAACTAAAATAGTCCTGTTAAATTAGCATGTTATAATTCAATCTATAAATAGTTAAATAACTTGCTGATAATAGAACATAGTAAATAATATTACTTTTTAGAATTTGAGAAATGTCTAGCTACAGCGCCTACCCTCGACGT
>NZ_JBALOZ010000075.1:0-1476 GCF_036965125.1 Bacillus sp. JJ1503 | reverse complement strand
GTGCTTGTCGGGGGTGGGCCAGGCGCTTCCGCATTTCTAGATACATATGCCAAGGGCAACGAGAGCTACTAACAATTGGGGGCAGGACATAGATGAAAAAGAAACTTGTAGTATTAAATACGACACTTATGCTTGGGCTTGGCGCTATTGCCATTCCTTCAGTTGATGCAGCATCCTTAAATAGTCAAAAAGCAGAAATTCAAAAACAGAGATCTGATGTTCAATCGAGTCTTTCAAAGGCAGAACAGGAATTAACGGCTGTTCTCGAAGAACGTGCTATCTTAAATGCACAAATTAAAAGGGTCATTCAAGCCATTACAGATAATAATAATTTAATAAATAAAACAGAAAAAGATATTATTAGTACGAAGGAACAAGTAGAACAATTAAAAACAGAAATAGCTGAAATCCAAGAAAGAATTGATAAAAGAAATAATATTTTAAAGGAGCGTGCTGTTTCCTATCAAGAAAACGGCAATAGTAAAATCGGATATGTTGAAGTTTTGCTTGGTTCTACTAGCTTTGGTGACTTCATTGAAAGAGTAGGAGCGGTAACAAAGATCGTTCAGGCAGACCAAGATATTATTGCTCAACATGATGCGGATAAGAAAGCTGTAGAAGAAAAGAAATCAGCTGTTGAGAAAAAACTTTCTGATTTGCAAAATATGAAAGTAGAGCTTGAAGGAATGCAGGCTCAAATGGAAGAACAAAAGCAGCAAAATGCACAATTAGAAAAAGAATTGCAAGCAAAAGAAAATGAAGTTGCTGCTATTCAAGCTAACTTAAAAATTCAAGATAGTGTGCTTGCTTCAAAACAAGCAGAAATTCAGGCTAAACTGGAAGCTAGCAAGTACACAACTGCAAAACCGAAAGCTCCACAATATAATTTAAACTTAGCAAGCGGATCAAACGATGATGCGAAGGAAGCTTCAGCAAATGTAGCACCAAGTGCTCCAGTCAAAGAAGCCCCTGCTGCTAAGAATGAAGCCCCTGTTGCTAAAGGTGATGTCAATACGGTAATCAAAGCTGGATATAAGTATTTAGGGAACTCTGTTTATGTTTTTGGCGGCGGTAGATCTGCTTCTGATATTGCTAACGGGAGATTTGATTGTTCTGGTTTCGTTTCATGGGCTTATTCTCAAGTAGGCGTTAAATTACCGGCATATACAGAGTCATTAAAGAGTGTGGGCAAGCAAGTTTCCTCTAGTCAGATGAGACCTGGGGATCTCGTGTTCTTTGATACTTATAAGAAAGATGGGCATGTAGGAATTTATGTTGGCGGCGGTAAATTTATTGGCTCTCAAAGCTCTACAGGAGTAGCTATTGCCAATATGAGCAGCGGCTATTGGAAGAGCAAATTTAATGGTCGCGTAATTCGAATTTTATAATAATAAAACCTGACTGCATGATTAAAGCAGTCAGGTTTTTTAATAAGGTTCACATTTTGATAATTCGATTAATTCCAAATATTTATTG
>NZ_JBALOZ010000074.1:6712-8272 GCF_036965125.1 Bacillus sp. JJ1503 | reverse complement strand
TAATCAAACAGATTCTGAAGCAACACAATTTAAATTGAAGTTATGTTAAGGTGTAGAAGAGATTGTGAAGGATTCTACAAAACTCTCGTGTGCGTTAGAACAATAACTAAAGATCAAAAAACTCTTTTAAACCCTTCGCTCTTCCACAATCGGGCGCTTTTCTGTAATAAGGATCAGTGCTTATTTTCATTTAAGTGCCATATTCTTACATAAGGAAAAGATTTTTTAGATGGTAAATTGAAATTAAAAGGATGATATTTGATTAGCTAATGGGGGTAGTTGGTTGAACATGGTACAGCGATTTGCATTTTACATCCATTAGAAAGGGGCAGGGCTTAGAAAATAATATATTCATCTAATGAGGTGGTGGAAATTGACAAATAGAGGTGTAAAGGTGGGTGAATCGATTAAAAAAGTCATAAACAACGAGGAATTTTCTGGAGTTGTTTTTGTGAAGGACGACAATGAAATACTATTCAAATCAGCATCTGGATATTCTGATCGGACTGAAGAACGATTGAATAACATACACACACGTTTTGGTATGGCTTCAGGCTGTAAGTTGTTTACTGCAATTGCAGTTTGCCAATTAGTTGAGAAGGAAATATTATCCTTTGATACACGACTTAAAGACTGTTTAGATGTAGTTTTTCCGCATTTCGATGAAAATGTAACGATCCATCATCTTTTAACCCACAGTTCTGGAATTCCAGATTATTTTGACGAAGAGGCGATGGATAACTTTGAAGATCTTTGGAAACATACACCTATGTATCTATTAAAGGATTTACACGATTTTCTGCCATTGTTTAAAAACGAAAAAATGATGTTCAAACCTGGAGAAAGATTTCATTATAATAATGCTGCATTTATTGTTTTAGGTTTGATTGTGGAACAACAAACAGGCCTTTCTTTTACCGATTATATTAAAACGAATCTTTTTAATAAATGCGGTATGAATGATTCAGGCTATTTTTCATTAGATCGGCTACCTAAAAACACAGCTTATGGATACATTTACGATAAAGGTGGGACATGGAAAACGAATGTCTACTCTATTCCGATCAAAGGTGGAGCTGATGGAGGAGCCTATATCTCTGCACCTGATATGATCAAACTTTGGGAAGCATTACTGGATCATCGTCTTATAAGTAAAAAATATATTGAACTACTTATGACCCCACACATTCATGTAAAAGAGGAAGTCCATTATGGGTATGGAATTTGGATCAACAAACGTAATAATTCCATATTCAAGTATCATGTAATGGGGTACGATCCCGGGGTGAGTTTCCATTCGGCCCTGTATCCTAAGTCCGGGATTAAGCTCGTAATCCCTTCAAACAAAAGTTCAGGGCCATTTAAAGTTATGAAAGCGATAGAAGAATATTTTGAGATCTAACTTCGTACTTCTTTATGATGTTGTCGATTAAAAATCGCCTTCCCCTTGTGGTGGTGCATTTTAGCTTGGAACGATAGATACTATATTAGCAAGTTGTTCAATTAACTATCAAATAAAACAGAACTAAGTTTTATTCAAGAATCGGGCGCTTTTCTGAA
>NZ_JBALOZ010000074.1:0-6666 GCF_036965125.1 Bacillus sp. JJ1503 | reverse complement strand
AAGGGCCATTTAATTGAATAAGGCTTATTTAACTGACTGAAGCAGATTGAAAAAAATGTATATTACGGCAGTACAGCAAATAAAGTAAGAATAACATTGGATGGTGATCAATTATAAGGAATGTGCAAATGGATAACTTATCTACTCTAAGTAAACAATTGCATATCTCGAAGAAATGCTGCTAAAAACGTAAATTCGAAAATCTGAAGAGTAATTCTCAAACATAATGGCTAAAGATTTTTTATTTGGGATTTCGGGCAGCGGTTGGTTCAGAAAAGGTATCGTGAATGATGAGTTAAAAACAAGAAAGAGTTAGCATCACTCTTAGACTAGATATAATTTCATGGTGCCTAACACATTTACTTTTGCTGCGGAAACCTTATTTTAGATTTTAAAGAAAAATGAAAACAGGGAGAGGAAGAAGTATGAAAGTCAATAAAGTTTCAGAGAATATTTGGAGCTTAAAAACCTGGATTATTATCCCTATTCATGTGTGGGTCATTGTTGATGGCAATGGGGTAACACTAGTAGATGCTGGAATACCGAAGATGGCAAAAGGCATTATGAATTTTATTAAAGAACTGGACGCCGGCCCTTTGCAAAGAATCTTATTAACTCATGGTCATCCTGATCATGTTGGTGCTATAAAAACTATTTTATCAGTAACAAAAGTACCCGTATATGCACACCGAATTGAAATTCCATATATGGAAGGTGAGCTTCCTTATCCGAAACGAAAAAAAGCTAAACAGACGGTATCTAAACAATTAATCCAAGCGCTTCAAGAAGATGGACAAGGCAATTTGAATTTGATTGGCGGGATAAAGCCTTATCTGACTCCTGGGCATTCTCCTGGACATGTTGTCTATTACCACGAAAAGGATCAAGTGTTAATCGCAGGCGACCTCTTTACCTCCAAAAAGGGGAAGATCCATCAACCAATCTCAATGTTTACTTCGAATATGCATGAGGCAGTGAGAAGCAGCACTATCGTTGGAGAATTAAAGACCATTAGGTTAGAGGTTTGCCACGGGCACCCTGTGTTCCATCCGGCAAACCATCTGGAGGAATACATTCAAAAAATGGAGAAGTTGTTTTTGGGGAAATCATGAATTCTGGATTCATGGGAAGACTAGTTGTAGATTATATAAGGTGGACAAAGCTGCAGCTATCCATAATTCTACAATCAGCAGTCCACACATTGTAGAGTGTGTGTCGCAACTCATTTTAAAGAAAGACAACTAACCCACTGAGCGTTGCCTTTTTACGTTTCCACAAACTTAGATACTTCTTTTCCCATTGTGGTCTCCTAATGGTTATATCTATTTCTTCTATATTATCTGGTATTGAATGGTATTAACTCAATTGCCTTTTGTGGATATGTGATTCAATATGATTATTTAATCTTTATGGAATAAATCATTATTGAGATGCTTTTCTCTTCTTATCTGCAATTCTCTGATAGTGAAGAATAATTTCGCTTGCTTCTTTAGGTCCTTTCATTGCGTACTCAGCATGTTCCTTTGAAATTTCAATATTAGCAAAATGTGCAACTATTCCACCGTCGTCAAAAATCAAATAGAATTTTTCATTTTCCTTACAAATTTCAATCCCATAATCGAAAAAAATTCTTTCCATAGGTATACTCCTATTTAAATATTTCATTAACAATTATTATATCAAGTTTTTTAAAAGACATGGTTTAGTCGGTAAAAGAAATCTTCCGCAATCGGGAGCTTTAAGGAAACAAGGTAAGCCCCTTTTTTATGGAATAATGAATGAGTAAACACCAGATAGATAACTGTAGCTTTAAAATAAAGTTTAATCAAAAAATCATTAACAATCCCATATTCTACAGCACAAAAGAGGAATCTATTTTGAAAAAAGATTGGGCTGTTGATCAAACTAAAAAGCCTCATTTATAGACACAGAATATAGTGGATAAAAAAGAAGATGAACACTACATTTTGTAGGGATCCATCTTCTTTTTCGTTTGAAGGGGCATTTGTCAACAGCCCCTTGAGCTGTTCATTATGTGTGTAACATCTTAAATCTTAATATCAATCTTCGCATTTTTCTTTAGCTCTTCAACCTGCTGAGCGAGTTTTTCTTGCTGTTTTTGCTGTTGAAGAGATTGTTCGATTTGTGGTTTTACTTCTTCAAGCTTTGGAACTTCTTGTCCAGTACTCTTTCCTTGTTCCGCATATTGATCAAACGTTTTTTGAATTTCTTCATCGGTTATTTCACCAGCTGGCACTTCTTTCTCAATGTACTGTTTAAGTTTAATACCGTCAGCTATTTGAGTTTCAAGTGTTTTCATATCCATGCCGGATTTTTTAAGAGCGGCTTCGAATTCTTTTTCTGTTTTAAACTGTTTTTTTATTTCGTCCAGCTGCTTATTAATATCTGCCTCTGAAACTTTATAGCTTTTTTTATCTACCTCTTGAAGAAGAAGAGTTTGTCCGACTAAGCTGTCAATTGTTTGGTTTTTCGCTTGCTCTGCAGCTTCTTTAGAAGTCGGATCTTGTCCCATTTGCTGCATTTGTCCTTGTATAGATGCTAAAGCGGTATTATACTCGCTTCCTAAAATTTCTTTATCATTCACTATGGCAACAGTTTTCTTTTCATCTATTTGCTGTGCTTCTAATTTCTTTTGCATTTCTTTCATTAGCTTTTGCTGTTCCTTCTGCTGATCGGTTTCCACTGTTTTTGCTTTATCATCATTTTTAGCTTCTGTACTTTCTTCATTTCCTCCGCATGCCACTAAAACAACTGCCATTAGACCGGTTATTAATGTAAACATCATTTTTTTCATAATCGATCTCCTTCCTTAAGCTAGAAGTATAATTTTCCCTAAAAAAATCATCTAGTGCGCATTATAAAGTTAATCCTATGAAAAAGAAACAGTATGTGCTCTTTTTTAATATTTATTACAGGATTGAAACATTTGATAATGATAATGAATGCCTGTAAAAAAGCAAATTTGAATTTTAGAACATTTCTAGTATTAACATTAGGAACTTAATTTTGAATGTTGTTCTCATTAAAATAGGAACTGCAGTTGGAGGATCATGGGAAACAATTGTGGGTTATATGGATATATATTCAAATTTGACTTATGTAGTGTTGACATTACTATTTATGGTGTTTGTTGTTTTATTTATTAGAAAAAGAATGATATTAAATAAATATTCTCTTATTTAGAAGAATTTCCTTCCATAATTCAGCATAAGCTATCTTCAACAATCGGGCGCGTTTATTTAGGAATGCTCCCGATTTTTTTATTGGAAAAGGTTTCCGAAGAAGGAATAATTATAAACCAAGATGTAATTATTTAAGATATGGGTTTTTTATAAGAGAAAGGTGGATTCTTTATGAGATATATTTTGGAAAGGACTTATGCAATGGAATTACTTGAGTGGGCATATCAACAAAACCCGGGTCCATGGTTTGATCATTCAATTAATGTTGCAAGAGCTACTGAAAGTATTATCTCCCAGCTAATTAATAAAGGGTACAATCTTGATATAAATTTGGCATATAATGCTGCTCTTCTGCACGATATAGGTAGATATAAAGGTTTTACAAAATCTGTAATTCACTCTTATGATGGTTATATTTATATGAATGATTTGGGATATAAGGGAAATGCAATTATTTGTGTCACGCATTCATTTCCTTGTAAGAATGAACATCTAGAGATTGCTGCAGATTGGAGTCTTGTTCCTGATCATATGGAAAGTCTGTTAGTTGAAATATTGAATGAGCACAGTGATTATGATTTATATAATAAAGTTATTACCCTTTGTGACGCTATCGCTGATGCAGACGGCTTTACTACTCTTGAAAAAAGATTGATTTCAGTTGGTTTACGTCACGGAACAACCTCCCACACCTCATTACATTGGAAGGGATTTTATGCAATTAAGAAAGAGTTAGAAGCTTTAATTATTGGTTATTCACTGTTTTTTCTAACTCCTTTATTTCTAGCAGATGTACAAAAACTCCCTGCTAGCTTGATTGGATTTGCGATGGTACCCGCTGCTGCTGCATCGGCCATATTGAATAGACAAGGTGGAAAGCTTACGGATTCGAAGGGAACATCCTATTTATTCTTTCTTGCATCAAGTTTATTAATAGTATGTTTTTTCCTGCTTTCAACTTTAATCGGTTCGAGTGCATGGTTCATTGCGCTATTTCTAATCTTGGGCAATGTCGGCCAATCGTTTATGATGATTGTCATGTCTAAATCGATCTCAATAACATTGCCAAAGGAGCATGCAGGTGTTGGAATGGGCCTGCTAATGATGCAAAATTTCATTTCAGGCTCTATTGCAATCGGGATATACGGGAGAGCTATTGATATTGAAGCAAGTAGTTCGTGGAATCCATTTCTACAGTCATCAATGGGTGCTATATACAGTAATATTTTCTTTGTATTGGTTACCTTACATGTTGTTATTCTGATTGTTTACAAGTTAAAGATGCAAAAAAAATATAAAATCCTTAATGATTAATTCCTCATAATTAATACTGGCATATGCATGTTGAAAAGAAAGGAATTGAAGGCACAAAGTTACGTTCTAGCGAAATGCCAGGGAGTGTTGGTTCAAGAAGCTTATTTACATCTGTCTTAAATTTTGTCATTCCATAAAAGGGGGCAATTCCATAATAAGAATTACGCATTTTCTTTTGGAAAAGGGTCAGATTGTAGAGGAAAACTACCGAAAATAAATAAATGATAAATAACAACGAATATCTTTATTTAATTTAACAATTGGATATATATGTTATAATTGTAGAGAAGATTTCGAATAGTCAGTTCCAAGTTAACATTAGCATTTATTGAAGAAGGAGTGCAAATCAAAAGTAAATAAAATTAGAAAGATTCACAAGGGTGGAGATTATGGAACAATGGCTAGATGTTCAAACACTTATCTGGTTATTTCCGATTATGTTTGTCATTCATGATTTTGAGGAAATTATTATGGTTGAAAAGTGGATGAAAAAAAACTCAAATGTCATTTATGAAAGATTACCAAGAAAAATGGCTGACAGGGTAATCAAACAATTTTCCATGACGACAGCACAATTCGCAGTAGCAGTTTTATTTATATTCTTATTCGTAAGCAGTTCAACAATTATGGCAAACCAATTTGTGATTCAAGGATCACTTGCTAATATTTATTTTTTTACAATTATCACATTGACTTTTTTTTTGCATTCCTTTACTCATATTGGCCAATCTATATTTCTTCGTTCCATTACTCCTGGTTCATTGACATCAATGATTATCATAATTCCATATAGTTTAGTTTTGTATAACACATTATTATTAAATGGGATTCTAACATGGAAAATTATTTTTGCATGCTTGCCATTTGTCCTATTAATAATTCCTATTGCTTTAGTTGCTCATTGGATAGGAAAAAAAGCAGTATAAAAGTTCAATATACTGCTCTTTCGCTAAAGTAATTGTTACACGATCTTCCATAAAAGGGCGCGTCTATTTAGGAATTCGTCTTTTATTTAAGAGGGCCAGATTATGGAAGATCTTTTGAAGATAAGCTGCCCGATAGTTTAGTAACTTCATAAAAAAAGCGTTAATCCTTCTACGATTAGCGCCACTGTTTATTTAATTATATTTTTTCACAGTCTGTTTACCTTCTAATCTTGAAACCTAGCTTAAGTTTAATTCATGAATAATCTAATGGTACTTATATTTTTATCTATCTTGATTTTCATAGTATGCTTCATCTGCATATTTCTGGTCTGTTCCTTTAAGATAAGCTAAGATCATTTTCGGACGTTTAAGTAAAACCCAGTCTCCATGTTTATCAAACTTTCTGCTTGAAGTTATCATCCCATTTTGAATCGTCCCGTATTTTTTTCCCTTCTTTTTTCCCCACACTTTTAAACGTTTAGCGAAATCTGCATCTTCTGCCATAAGCATATTTTCATTAAATCCCTTAATCGAATTAAAATCCTTTTTGTAGCACCAGAAGATTCCCACGGAAATTGCTCCATATTTAAATAATAGTGGCCCAATTAGTAATAAGGTTGAAACAAAAATACCTAAAGACATTCTTTCAAATTTCCCTGTAACTCCCCCGCCAATGTACTTTCCAGTGGCTAAGTTCTCCTCTACCTTAGACAACACATGTTCGTTCATCTGTGTATCTGCATCAATTGTAACGATGATTTCACCTCTAGCTATTTCAACACCTGCGTTCCTAATCTTAGAAAGGTTTTTGTCGTTATTCTTTATTGTGATACATTTATACGATTTTGCAATTTCTTCTGTCCTGTCTGTACATCGATTTAACACAACAATGATTTCAACTTGATTATTAAATAATTTAGAGGCTTTAGAAATGGATTCTAAGCATTTTCCAATGTACTTTTCTTCATTATGAGCGGGTATAATAATTGAAAATTTTATTTCCTCTTTATTTGTATCTTCTGAAGAGTTCTCCTTTTCGATCATGAAATAGCTCCCCCTATAAATGAAACAATTTATAATTCTTTAACTGTAACTTGAAACTACCAAGAGTGAATGATGTTTAATATCCAAAATTCACCTCATGATATTGAAGCCAAAACAAACACCCTCCCTATTATGAATATTATCACTATTACCAAATGTTTGAATCATATTAATTTAAT
>NZ_JBALOZ010000073.1:11482-12498 GCF_036965125.1 Bacillus sp. JJ1503 | reverse complement strand
ATATGAAGGCTTGCTCATCCTATCCCATAATCCGGAAGGGTTGCCGGAAGCCGCTTATAAAGCAAGAAGCATTGCTGATACTGCACTTTCTTCAGAACTTCAGCACTACTTGCAGCAAATAAAGACAGAGCTTGCAGCTTCAAAAATAAATTTATCTCAGGATCAATTAGGCAAGCTCTATGAGCCAGTTTCCTTTAGTAAAATCGCACTTGAAGAAAATGCAAAAACGGAAGAAGAATTAAACCAGGCAAGAGGGCTCGTCTATGTCCTGCTCTTTATCATTTATTTCGCTGTTATTTTATACGCGAATATGATTGCCATGGAGGTTGCTACAGAAAAATCCTCACGTGTAATGGAAATTCTTATTTCAAGCGTAGCACCTGTTAAGCAAATGTTTGCAAAGATTATTGGAATAGCATTGCTTAGTTTAACGCAAATGGGAATTATCCTAGTTGTTGGTTTTTATTTTGTAAAGAGAAATATGGAAAGCATGCAAGGCGGTTTTTTCGAAGTTTTCGGGTTTAGTGATATTCCGATTTCGTCTATTATTTATGCTCTCGTATTCTTTTTACTAGGATACTTCTTATATGCAACATTAGCTGCATTTCTTGGATCGCTTGTCAGCCGGATTGAAGATGTCCAACAAATGATTATGCCGATGACGATGCTTGTTGTGGCAGGATTTATGATATCCATGTTTGGACTAAGCCAGCCGGATACGTCTTTTATGACGATTGCCTCTTATATTCCATTTTTCACGCCGATGCTTATGTTTATGCGGGTAGGAATGCTGACATTGCCAGTCTGGGAGCCGTTATTAGGCATTGCGATATTGATCATCACGATTGTAATTTTGGCAATATTCGGTGCAAAGGTATATAAAGGGGGAGTTCTCATGTATGGCAAATCAAACTCCTTTAAGGATATTAAAAAGGCTTTGCAGCTTACGAAAAATGAATAAAAGATTAAAAGGCTCTGCACAATGCAGAGCCTTCTTTTTGTCTAGCTCCAGCGCC
>NZ_JBALOZ010000073.1:4111-11422 GCF_036965125.1 Bacillus sp. JJ1503 | reverse complement strand
TCCTCCCAGAAAGGTAAAGGGCAACCCTTCCGAGAGGCTCGTCTTGTGCTTGTCGGGGGTGATCACTAAGGAAAGCTCCTAAGAATAATCATCGCAGGAACAATCTGTCTTTTGATTGTTCCGAAGGCGCTTCTGCATTTCTCCTTATGCAAACACCATCTGCACCCAGTAATAGAGAAGAAACAATGTAACGATTGTAGAGATTGGAATGACAAGGATGGATACACTAAGATAGTCCTTCCATTTTATTTTAATTTTATATTTCCTCAATATATGCATCCAAATGAGGGAAGCGAGTGTCCCGATTGGCAGTAATAAGGATCCCATATCGCTGCCAATAATATTAGCTAAATAAATGGTCTTTAATGTAATCGCATCTAGTCCCATTTCAGTCAAAGTAATGGTCCCGATCATTAATGCTGGGTGGTTATTAAATATGTTGGAAAGGATGGAAACAAGTCCGCCCATTATAAAGCTTGCTTGAAACAATCCTCTATTTACAATTGGTTCAAAAGTTTGAACGAGTAATTCTGTAAGCCCCACATTATTAAGCCCATAAATGATCACATACATTGAAAAAGCAAATATGAGAATATGCCATGGTGTTTTCTTTATGATATCTACTGGATTTGTTCCTAAATGATACCATCTCCACATAAGCAAGCCGAGTGATCCTAATACAGCGACTAATTCAATCGGAATAGCTAAATAGGATGCAACGAAAAGCAAGCAGCGCATGACGAAAACAAATAATAATACTTTTAACATTAGTTTTGTTCTCTTCTTTTTCGTTTCAACAGATAGTGACTTTTTTAGAGGATGAAAATGCTTTGTGAAAAAAACCTCGTCTATTTCATCCTTTGTGGCCGGCAATTGCTTTGGAAGCTTCTTCTTTAAAACTAGAAACATAATCGTTGCCATAAATAATAATCCCAATGTCGCTGGTACAAACATCATGGCCGTATGCATATATAACGACATGTCTATAATTTTTAAAGCTATTAAATTGACAATATTACTTACGCCGATTGGTGCACTAGATGCAGTAGCGATTAAAGCTCCACTCAATAAATAGGGGATCATTTGATGTGGTTTTAGCCGTAGATTTCTAAGAAGGATGATTAATAGAGGAGTGGTAATTAGGATGCTGCCATCATTATTAAATAATAGTGTCATTAAGAAACATAGTAATTGAATATACCAATATAGCCTATAGCCAGAACCCCTTGATAAATTTGCAAGTCTGGCAGCTGCCCAGTGAAAAAATCCAAAACTTTCTAGTATGACAGCCATGACAATGGTTGCCATAATCGTAATTGAGGCACCGCCAATTTTATCTATAATATCGAGAATGTTTGCTTTTGATACAATCCCTGTAAGTAAAATAATCAGGGCTCCAACAGAAGCTGGCCACGCCTCATTTAACCCTTTTGGTCTCCAAAAAATGACTAACATTGTGACAATAAAGACAAATATAGTCATACCAATTTCGAAAGTCATGTTATTTCTCTCCTTATACTCGAAAGGACATCTACCCTGCGTGTCCTATATACCATATTTATATTCATCCTAATGAAGCGGGGTATGGACAAACATCCATTTTAGTCAAAAAGTATGTTTATCCATATAA
Organism: Bacillus sp. JJ1503; assembly: GCF_036965125.1. NCBI lineage: Bacteria > Bacillati > Bacillota > Bacilli > Caryophanales > Bacillaceae > Bacillus > Bacillus sp. JJ1503. Next base: position 9,792 of record NZ_JBALOZ010000073.1, on the reverse strand, counting down.
GCAAGATGCCTACAGAGGATAGGAGACTATGTATGCAAATCTTGTTAATAGCGGAGAAATTTTAAGAAAGAATAGTCTTTGATCTTATCTAAAATGTTTAGATTGTAAGAACGTGCATTCGTATTTAGAATAGGGTAAAATTAGGGGAAAAAGATCGAGAGGTTATCAAATGAAAAAGGTGACATTTATCCATGCTGCAGATTTGCATTTGGATAGTCCAATGATCGGGTTAATGAACTTGCCCCAGAAAATATTTAGTAAACTTCAAGACAGCACTTTTGAGGCATTAAAGACAGTTATAGACAATGCCTTAATCCATCAAGTGGATTTTGTCATTATTGCAGGTGATTTATTTGATGGGGAGAATCGCAGTATTCGTGCCCAGATTAGATTTCGTAAAGAAATGGAGCGTCTGAAGGAAAAAAATATTCCTGTGTATGTTGTTCATGGAAATCATGACCATATGGAAGGAAATTGGACACATCTAGCCATGCCAAATAATGTCCACATTTTCTCTCATGAGATAGAGGGAGTCAGGTTTGTTAAGAATGAAAATGTGTCTGTCCATCTTTATGGATTCAGCTATCCTAGAAGGCATGTGTACGATAAAATGATCAATCATTATAAAAAGAAACAGGGAGCGGATTTTCATATTGGGATTCTCCATGGTCATTTGGAAGGGAATAACGAACACGATAAATATGCCCCTTTTTCGATCAAGGATTTACTTGATAAGGAATTTGACTATTGGGCTCTCGGCCACATACATAAACGCCAAACCTTGCATACATATCCTCCAGTTATTTACTCAGGAAATGTTCAAGGAAGGAATCGAAAGGAGACTGGGAGTAAGGGCTGTTACTTAGTTCAATTAACAGAGGAAGAGGCGGAGCTGCAGTTTATTGAAACTTCAGCAGTTATTTGGGAGGAAGTGAAAGTAAATGTCTCAAAGGCTTCATCATTTCAAGAGATATATGACATTTGCAAAAGTCTAATGCAGGAGATTAGGGTAGAAAATAAAGGAACCATTGTATCGTTGGACTTAAATGATGTTTATCTGCCAAATCAGGATATGAGTAGCATAACGAATGGGGATTTATTAGATGCTTTGCAGGAAGATGAATGGGAAGAAGAGGCGTTTGTTTGGGTTTCTAGCTTAACAATAAATGAAAAAGCCTATTGGAATCGAGAGCAATTGGCAAATGAATCGGAATTTTACGCGGAGCTTTTTATGACAGCAGACCAATATGACATCTTAGACAGCAGCATTTCAACTTTATTTAGTCATCCAGATGCAAAAAGGCTTCTGCATAGAATATCAGATGAGGAGAAAAGTGAGATTGCCAAAGAGGCAGAGAGACTATTAGTTAATATGTTATATAAGCAATAGGAGGTGATTGGATGAAAATTAAGGATATCCATATTTATGGTTTTGGGAAATTTACAGATTTGAAAATGACTAATATGCATGAGTTTCAAGTTCTATTTGGAGAAAATGAGGCGGGGAAGTCAACGATTATGTCATTTATTCATAGTATTTTATTTGGATTTCCAACGAAGCTTCAAACAGAGCTGAGATATGAACCAAAAGAGGGCACAAAATTCGGCGGCAGGATGACTGTAGATATAGACGAAAAAGGGATCGTGATCATAGAAAGGGTTAAAGGGAAAGCCTCGGGAGATGTAAATGTGATGCTTGAGGATGGAACTAGGGGTGGAGAAGAGCTTCTTAGGGACCTACTACATCGTGTTGATAAAACCTTATTTCAATCGATTTTTTCATTTAATATACATGGTATTCAAAATGTACATCAAATAAAAGGAGAAGATCTAGGGAAATTCCTATTTTCGGCTGGAGCTTTAGGAACAGATCAGCTTGTTCGTGCTGAAAATTCATTGCAAAAGGAAATGGATAGCCGCTTTAAACAAAATGGCAAAAAACCATACTTAAATGAAAAGCTTAGAGAACTAAAGCATCTGCGCAGTGAATTAAAAAAGGCTGAGCAGCAAAATGAGCATTATTGGAAACTCAAAAGTGAAAAAGAACGTTTAGAAAAAGAACTGACAGATACACAAGCAGAACAAGCCCTGCTCCATTCGATGAAACTAAAATTAGAAGCCTGGATGCAAATTCAGCCGCTTAAGCTAGAGGAAATGGCTATTTTAGAGGAATTAAAGGAGTATGAGGAGATTCAATTTCCTATTGATGGTCTTTCAAAATTAGAACGAATTGAAGAACTGATGAAGCCATTGGAAGGGCAAATTTCTAGCCTTACCGATCGGCTGTCTGTTTTAGCGGAGGAGATTAGAAGTAACACACCTGATATCAATCTGCTAGGTCAGGAGCATGAAATCATGAGGGCTGTCGAAAGCCTGTCATTATATGAAAGGCTTGAACAGGAAGAAAAGGAACTGCAAGAAAGGTGTGCACAGCTAAAGGACGAAGAATTAAGTTTAAGAGAAAAGCTTCATTTAAACATTGAAGAGGAAGATTTAATCTCCATAAATACAAGTGTCTTTATGAAGGAAAAAGTCAAAAACGCTCAGGAAAAATATCGGCGGCTCGATTTGAAAAAAATTGACCTTGATGAAAGATTTAATAATGAAAAGCAGATGCTTGAGGAAATCGAAGATAAAATAAAGGAGTATGAAAAAAAGCTTCAGTCTGAAACAGAAAGAAAAGCTTTGGAAGAAAACATTCGGAGAAATAGAGTTCAAGAAAGGACTCAATTCACAATATTTTCGATACTTTTTTCTGTCTTGATTGCTTGGGGGATATTCGAATCAACACTACCAATCATTTTGCTTGGTGTCATTGGACTTGTTTTTTCAATTTATCTGTTTAATAAGAAATCGGCAAATGCGGATCATGACATTGTTAAAGACAGGAATCAATTAGGACCGCTGACTCAGTTCAAAGTTCAATGGACAGAAAGAAATGCTCAATATGAAAGGGTATTATTGGACTACGAAACTTGGGAAAATGATATGGTTAAGGCTGAAAGGGAAATGATCGAACTTGGAAAAGGCTTGTTTTTGCCTAGAGAAATTGCCCTTGCCTATTTATCTGATGCCTTTGAGCTAATCGAACAGCTAAAAAAGCTTTATCGTGAAAAGAAAATGGCTATTGATAGGCATCAATTAATTACTGCAAAAATTAATGAAATCGTTGAAGCTATCGAGCATCAATGTAATGAGTTTTTAGGATTGACTTATTCGAGCATTCAAGAAATGGCATATACGTTAAGAAAACGATTAAAGGAAGAAATCGAAAAGAATATGGCTTATGAAGGAAGAAAGGAAAAGTTTAATGAGCTAAAGGAAGAAAGACAGAAATATCAGCTAGAATGGAATCATTTCAAACGGAAAAAAGAAGAGCTATTTCAACAAGCATTTGTAACAACTGAAAAGTCTTTCCGGGAAACTGGAAAACTTGATGAGAGGAAACGGACGCTCGAGGAACAATTGCTTCATTTACAGAGGCAGTTAAAGATTGCCACGTTAAATGAACAGGAAATGGAATCGTTTCGGGAAATTGCTGATTTAGATGAACAAATTTACAGCAATACAACAAAGCATAAAATGCATGAAGAAAATATTCCTGTATTGCAAAGCGACATCGCAAAGGTAAAATATGAAATTCAATTGTTAGAAGAAGGAGGCACTTATGCTGATTTATTACATTTATATAAGCATAAGCAGTCAGAATTAGACATAGGGGCACGTGAATGGGCCAAATTTGCTCTGGCAAAGGATATGTTAAATCATACGATTGAACGATTTAAAAATGAGAGACTTCCGAAATTGCTTGAAAAAGCAGAGGAAAATCTGAAGTATTTAACAGATGGCAGATACATAAAAATCTTTCCAAAACAAGAGGGAAGCGGATTCCTTATACAAAGGAAGGATCAGCAATTATTTGAAGCCAATGAGCTAAGCCAAGCAACGGCCGAACAGGTTTATGTGTCATTAAGGCTTGCTTTAGCAGTTACCATTTATGGAAAGTTCTCTTTTCCTATCATTATTGATGACAGCTTTGTTAATTTTGACCAACATCGAACAAAGAAAGTTATTCAATTGCTTAAGCAATTAAACGGGCGCCAGGTTCTGTTTTTTACTTGCCATCAGCATTTATTAACCTATTTCTCAGATGAGCAGATCGTTGAAGTTGGTAAAGAGATGGGAATGCCAATAAAGTGAAACTTCAATCAGTGGGGGTCTGATGTACAGGTCTTGCTAATCCTACAAAGACATTAGGACATGGCTTTAATTGAGTTGACCATCATCCCCTACAGATTGTTAGTTGAACCAATCGGGCCTTTACGGGCTGTTGATCCTCCACATAGAAATTTTCGTTTTATCAACTTCTATTCATTAAGGGTCTTACAGCCCGTTAATCTGCGATAAACTGAAAGGGAATCAATGGGTTATCCATCGATTTCTGTTAGACTCTTATCTGTCTATGATATACTATTTTAATAGAAAGGAGCGTTGGACCACTTATGTCAAAAGGAATTGTCTATTACGAAGTTGGTGAACAGATCGAACTTTTTTTATTGATAAAAAATGCAACAAAAGGAATTGCAAGTAATGGAAAGCCTTTTTTAACCCTTATTTTTCAAGATCAGAGTGGAGAAATAGAGGCGAAGCTTTGGGATGTGTCTGACGGTGATGAAAAGATCTATATGCCGGAGACCATTGTTAAAGTTTCGGGTGATATATTAAACTATCGGGGGCGTAATCAGCTCAGAATTAGACAAATACGCCCAGCCTCCTCAAGTGATTCTGTTAAACTGGCTGATTTTCTTGAAACAGCCCCTTTAAGTACTGACGAAATGATTAGTAAAATCACTCAATACATTTTTGAAATGCAAAATCCAAATCTCCAGAGAATTACGCGTCATTTATTAAAAAAGCATCAGCAGGCATTTTTGGAATATCCGGCAGCAACGAAAAATCATCATGAATTTGTTTCAGGATTAGCTTATCATGTAGTTTCTATGCTTGATTTAGCAAAAGCGATAGCGGGCCTTTATCCAAGTCTGGATAAAGATCTATTATACTCGGGAATTATTCTCCATGACTTAGGAAAGGTCATTGAGCTATCTGGCCCAATTTCAACCGTTTATACGATAGAAGGAAATTTACTTGGCCACATAACGATCATGGTTAACGAAATTGGCAAAGCAGCAGAAGAGCTATCCATTACAGGAGAAGAAGTTCTTATTCTGCAGCATTTAGTCCTTTCCCATCACGGAAAGGCAGAATGGGGAAGCCCTAAGCCTCCGCTCATAAAAGAGGCGGAAATTCTTCATTATATTGATAATCTAGACGCTAAAATGAATATGCTTGACCGTGCGCTTGAACGGGTAAAACCAGGTGAATTTACTGAAAGAGTCTTCGCACTTGATAATAGATCATTTTATAAACCTGCTTTCCATAAATAATAATAAAATCGTCCTCCATATTAGGCAGGACGATTTTTTGCTGTTTATTCATATTTCTATTTGAAAAACATAAATATTTTATAAAAGAGTGGACAACCATTCAAATAGAAAAGCGTAAGCGCCTTCGGAACAATCAAAGGACAATTGTTCCTGCGATGATTATTCACAGAAGCTATCCTTTGTGTCCACCCCCGACAAGCACAAGACGAGCCTCTCGGAAAGGTGAGCTCTACC
>NZ_JBALOZ010000073.1:610-3979 GCF_036965125.1 Bacillus sp. JJ1503 | reverse complement strand
GGCGCTGAAGCTAGACAAATAGGAGGGAGATGATTGTCATGATCATACCATTTTGGGTTTATTTTATCGCTATTGGGATTCTCCTTAGTGCCTATATGGCGATTAAGGCAGGAAGAGAAGAAAGAAGAGTAGAAAATGAAAGCATCGAGCTTGAAGGCAGAGTTTATATCGAAAGGATTGAAAAGGAAAGGGAGGCGAGAAGAACCAATCAGCAGTCATTAGGATGAACAACCTCTAAAAATTAAACCCCGGACAGCTTATATAGTTATTTACTATATAAGCTGTCCGGGGTCTTTATTTGTAAAATTATTGTTGAGCAGCTTCAGGGGTCTCTAAAATACTCTTTAAATCCTTGTCATTTATCTTCACGTTTGCATCCTTTAATTCACGTTCCATTGCCTTCTGAATTTTATCCGCATCAAGCTTTGAAACCTTTAAATCATATTCCATTTTCTCTTTCATTTCATCAAAGGATTTTTTCTCTTTTTTCTCTGTTACTTGAATAATATGGTATCCATGCTGTGATTGTACAGGCGCACTAATTTCATTAACCTTTAACGCATACGCTGCATTTTCAAATTCAGGAACCATTCTTCCCGGACCAAACCACCCAAGATCTCCACCGTTAGCTGCAGAACCAGGATCCTTTGAATATTCCTTCACTAAATCCTCGAACTTAGCTCCTTCATCAAGCTTTTTCTTTACTTCGTTAGCTGTTTTTTCATCTTCGACAAGAATATGTCTTGCCTTTATTTGAGGCTTGTAATTATCGTAGTATTCTTTTAGTTCCTTTTCAGTTACCTTTATATCTTTAATAGCTGCCTTTTCCTGCATTAAGCCAGTTCTAAAGGTGTCTTTGAGCTCAGCTTCATCTTTATAGCCATATTGAAGAAGGGCCATCTCGAAATTTGGACCAAGCTGTTCTTTAAGTTCGTCAATTTTTTCATCTAACTCTTTATCAGATACTTTGTAGTTTTTTGAAAGGACCTTTTCATAAACTAGCTCACGAAGAACTGCCTCGCCAGTTTTTTCTTTCATCGCATCATAAAGCTCGTCCTTTGTAATATCTCCAGCCTTTGTCTGAACTACTACATCTGAATCACTCGCATTATTAGTACCATTACAAGCAGTTAAGCCTAAGACCCCAGCTGTTAATGTGAGGGTAACAATCCATTTTTTCATGTTGAACACTCCTAGGAAAATTTATTTCAATAACCAATTTCATAAAACCTACTATACCACAAATGAATTGGAGAACAAAAACAATAACCTGTTGAAGTTTAAAAAATTTATTTAGATTCTCTCCTGTAGGTAACTGACTATTCTTAATTAAAGTGGGGTCATATACTACAAAGACACTTTTATCAAAGCACTAAAGATTAAAACCCAATAATTTTCGGATTATGATGATAGGTGCCTATTCGAAGAGGGTGTTCGTTGAATAGTATATTTTAGCAACATGAAAGGAGGGTGCCTCATGGGTGCTGGTTTCGGAGGTGGATTTGCACTAATTGTAGTGCTATTCATCTTATTAATAATTGTTGGCGCTTCTTGGTGGTAAGATAACTGTTTTGCAAGCAGGAAAGGAGGAAGCATTATGTCAGAAGGAGTTGGACATGGATTCGGAGGCGGATTTGCCTTAATTGTTGTTTTGTTTATCCTATTAATCATCATTGGAGCATCTTGGCTATAGAGACTTCGACATAAAGATTCATCCATCCTAAATGAAAAAGCGGCGGGAAGTATAATCCGCCGCTTTTTCTACATTATTTAAGCATAAAGAATCTCTACAAATGACGATATGAGAAGAATTGTTATTAAAATATTAATCGTTCTAAACACTGAAGGCTGTCGCTCCTCAGGGATTTCCTTTTGGAGACAAAGCGAATTGGTCATTTTGTTAATATTATATAGGATAAAGACGGCAAAAATAATGAAAAATATGGAGATCACCGAAGATTCCCTCCTTTGCATTTATGAAGAAAAAAGGTAGGGTCTGGGCTATTTGCGTAAATAGCAATTCAGACAGCCTAAATCCAGTTGTATGTTATTTACAATAACAAAATTTACGGAAAAAAGATAGTCTTTAAGACTTGTGAAAACTTGGTTTTATCAAATTCATGAAAAAGGCATCCAATATCGGATACCTTTTTCTTCTATTCATCGTTTTTGTGGAGCAATATTTCAATTCCATCATCATTCTCTTCAATATATGAACAATTCGGTGCGAACAGCACATTCTTTGCACAAATAAAATCAGGAAGACATAAGCCAGCATGAAAAGCAAGTATGATGGTAATATAATGTAAATAATGAGGGTACATATAACAAGCAAAAATCAAAATACTATTAATAACGATAAAAGGTGCAAAAAGGGCAAAAATAAATTGCCATTTAGGAATCGGTTCAAAAACCTTTATATGAATGACAGGCAAAATCCCATATTTTATTGATAGTTCCTTTTTTACTTTATTTACATGATGAGCTAATGGTAAATAATGAAAAAACTTATGAAGTGGATAAATTAGCCAAAGCCCGAGAATAAATAAGTAAAAATAATTGTCATAGAATGAATGTGCATTAAATAAAAATTGCGCAGGCACATATACGAAAATAAATGTCAGCAACATCGTTAAGGAAGACAAAATGAAAAGTCTGTGCGAGCCATACTGTCTAGAAAAGTTAATCGTCTTCCATGAATTCATAGTATCATACCTCCAAAAGGAGAAATAAAGTTCGAGAAGAAATAATGGAATTTCAATGAAAGTTTTCACTTTCTACATTTCTTTTAAAATCTTTTCCTTCAAACTTACTAAGATACTTTACGCTGAATGTCTAAAAAAATCAATAGGGAAAAATCATGGATTTTGTCGAAAATATGGTATAGTTTATATTTGAATAATAGCTGATATTAATTGAAGCGATCTGTTCACAATATAAGACATTATGGTCTAAAACGGTTAGGAGGAAAAGGTGAATAATGGATATAAATGAGGTTATGAAGAGAATGAACAAGTTAGAATATCAGCAAAAGCTTTTACTTAAGATGATCGAAAATAGAAATTTGGAATTTTTTAAACTAATTGTCGAAAAGTCATTAGCTGAAAGGGAAGTTGAAGATTTCTACAGACTATGTGAAGAGTTGAGCATAGAGTTGGAAGAACAAAAAGCGGAAGGGTTTGTCTACTTTCATCCGCTTTACAATAAATTTACTTATAGGTTACATAAGGATCTTGAACCGAAGGAAGCAGTGCAAGCTTGTTTAAAGCAAGGTTTATTTATCCCTCTGATGGACGAATTTGTGAAATATCTTTAAAGATTAAACTGATTCCTGAAGAGAGCTTTCTTTTTTTTGCAGCTTTCCTTCTT
>NZ_JBALOZ010000073.1:0-567 GCF_036965125.1 Bacillus sp. JJ1503 | reverse complement strand
CAATATTATTAAATGATTTTTCAAAAATCTCCATAAAATCATCTCCATATATATTTCTCACTATGGCCATGATTTCAATAATTTCTGGAAATTTCCCATAAAGTTCTCTTAATGGTGCTGCTCCTGAAAACACTGCATATTGATCTGGATCGTAAGTCTCCATTAATTGCAATAAAATGTTTTCGCCTTCGGCAGTAATCTGAATATACGTATTTCTTTTGTCGCTTTCTTTTTTGGAAAATTTCAGAAAGCCACGCTCTTCAAGTTTTTTTGAGAAGTTAAATGCTGTTGATACGTGCATGACTCCAAACTTAGCCACATCCGAAATAGATGCCCCTTTTAAGTGATAGGCAATCCATAAAATATGATGTTCGTTGATGTTTAGGTCAAAGGGCTTAATCCATTGCTGCCAGTCTTTTTCGATGGATTTCCATAAAGCTTTACTAAGTTGAGAAATTCTTTGGCTGAAAATCATTGCTTCCTTCATTGAATACATTTTATCTGTCATAAAACTATTCACCTACTTTTCTAGTTCTCTATATTCATTATGCCAATAAAGTAAAAATT
>NZ_JBALOZ010000072.1:5489-5735 GCF_036965125.1 Bacillus sp. JJ1503 | reverse complement strand
GAAAAGTAATGGATAAGGTAAAACTTTATTTAAAATATCGAAAGAAATCATATCTTTTAAATACTGCACTTTTTATTGCAGGTTTCATTGTTGTTATCTTTATATTTGGACCTCCGAAGTATTATGTTATCCCTATTTTATCAATCATATCGGCTTATGGTTTTTTAGAGTTTGTAGAATATAAACGTTGGAAAAAAGAAAATTATTGAGTTTAGCAATCTCAACTAACGGGGCTATTCTTCAAGA
>NZ_JBALOZ010000072.1:0-5460 GCF_036965125.1 Bacillus sp. JJ1503 | reverse complement strand
TAAATGGCAGGATAGTTGAAGAAAAAAAGGATAAAATGAAAATTTTTTTTAAAAAACCATCAAAATGGAGGATGTTGAAGAAGTGGCTGATTATTACTATATGTTATTATTGTCACTTGTAATGGTAATTGGTTCCATCGCTATCATTATGTATTATTATAAAAAGCAAAAGAAACAAGGTAGTTCTTATAAAATGCCAATGAAAGAAGGATTTATTATCATTACTTTTACGCTGTTTTCAGTCATTTGTTTTATATACTCCATACGATTTTTACCAACTGTAATACTTAATCAAACTGAGGAATTTAAAGGAACATGTGATGTGTTTATTTTCGAAGGGGTAAAAAGTGGAGGTGGTTTACAGGTTGAGTTTAAGAAAAAGATTATTGGTTTTTCTCGTCAAGGGTATAGTGAAGACCAGGATGGAGCAGATTAGGGTGAAGTAGAATATTATCGTAATTCAGATATAGGAAGATCATTAAAAATCTATGATTTAAATAACCATACATTAATGAAGCCTAAATAATCTATTTATAACTTTTTATTCAACTAAAGGGTGCAATCCCTGAATAAAAAGGGATTGCTCTTTTGCTTATTGAAGTAGGGTAGAAAACTTTATTGATTAAGATTGTAACTTTTTGTAATTTTATCCGTATAACTGATACCGAACAGAATGCAGTAAAACTTACAATAGAGGAACTAGCCTTATTGAAGTATCGGGGGCGTTACTTTAAGATCCAGCTGCCAATTCAGGTGGCTTTTTTATTCAACTAAAGGAGCAGGATAGTTGATGAGAAAATGGTAATATGAAGATATAAGGAGGTTATTTTATGGTAATTCAATCAAATATGACTTCAAAAGCTATAACTGAAGTATGGGTAGATACAGTACAGGTTTTTCAAAAATACAATGTTCTAATTACAAATAAAGCAATAAAAGAATTAGTAACAGACAACTCTTTACAAGTATTATTAACTGAATTAAATAATGCAGTAGGTAGTTCCACTGTAACTTGCATCGAAGGCGGCTGACAAATGCCATCTAAAAGGGAGTAGGTTACTCCTTTGATACAATTTCTATCAAGTGAAAGGTTACCGTTACTTTAATAAAGAATTTAATCATCGGAGGTATTTATGGGTTATTGTGAAGATATGAGAGAAATGATTGGGAATACACCACTAATATTTGTACGCCCGAGTGTAGCTATCATTAATAATCAAGGAGAAATTTTACTGAGCCGAAATGTAGGTGGAACTTGGACTATTCCAGGTGGAGTTTTACAACTTAACGAGTCAGTTGAAGAATGTATTAAAAGAATTGTCTTGGAAGAAATAGGATTAAAGGTAACGTTGTTAAAATTGTTTGGTGTCTATTCTGGTAAGGAATTAATCAATCGTGTCGAGGGAAGTGGCGATGAATACCATCCAGTTGCAATTGGTTATTTGTGTACCGAGTACGAAGGAGAAATTACACCTGATAGCAATCAAGGAATAGAAGTACAATTTTTTGGATTAAATCAATTACCCGAAGAAATAGACCCTTTTATTAAAAACAAGTTAATTGGGTTAAAAGGTCAACTTGAAAAAAAGTCCTCTTATTAAGCTCACCGGGGCGTTAGTTTAACAAGAAAGATACATATGATCTTCCACAATTGGGCGCTTTTTTCGAGTAACATTCCTGATTTAATGATCGCTGCTCATAAAGCAGTACTTGAAAATGCAGACGAAGATTTGTTTCGTCCAACTCCTGAATCATATAAGTAATATAAATCTAAAAGTTTTACTAAAATGTGTGGTCTTGTTCAACAATCGGGCGCATTTCTAGACCAAGAAATGTGCCTTTCTTAATGAATCGGGCCAAATTATAGAATAGTGAAGGGAACCAACCAAGGAAGGATGAGATAAATGACTTTACTATTAAAAAATACGGATATAAAAGGCCTACTCTCCCCACAGGAACTAATTCCTGAATTAAAAGAAGGATTTGAAAAGTACTCCATAATGAGAAACATTGATGGACAACGTGCAAATTCACCACTCCCGAACGATTATTCAAGTTCAATGATTATTTTTCCTGGTTTGTTAAACGAAATACCCGCATATACCGTGAAGGTTCACGCTAAGTTTCAAAATCAATCACCATCTATTAAAGGAGTAATTCATCTTCATGATTTAAATAATGGTGATTTGCTTTCAATTATGGATTCACCTTATTTAACAGCTGTTCGAACCGGTCTCTCTGGAGCACTTGGTACACATATACTTTCACATTCGAATGCTAGTAGAGTTACAATCATCGGTTGTGGAGTCCAAGGAGAGTTACAATTAAGATCATTAACATATTTTCGTAGCATCTCAAAGGTGTATGCTTTTGATCTAATTCCGGAAAAGGCCCGTTTGTTCGCCGATAAAATGAGAACGGAACTAAATATCCCTGTGTTTGCTTCTGAAAGTTTAGAAGAAGTTACTAAACAAGCAGAGATTATTATTTCTGCAACTTGGTCTGAAGAACCTTTTCTTTTTCCTAAAATGATACAGCCGGGTACACATATAACTACCCTGGGGGCAGATCAACCTGGAAAATGTGAGATCAGCGCCGAACTTATCCAACAATCGGTTTTTATTTGTGATGACATTGATCTTTCTGAAAAAATGGGTGCTATTGGTGGAGCTGGTCTGACAAGAAAGGATGTAGATCCCTATGAACTAGGAGAAGTTCTTGCCGGATATCGATCTGGACGCACTAGTCCAGAGGAAATAACGGTGTTTGGTTCCGTTGGTTTGGCATTTCAAGATCTTGTTGTTGCTTGGAATGTATACCAAAAGGCAATTGAAAAAGGAATAGGAGAAAGCTTTGATTTTAACTTGTAGAAAGTATGGATTTATTTTTGTTTGGTTTTATTATTCAACAAAACCAGCTAATAGTTGTCAACATTTTTCAATAAAAAAATGAAAAATTAGATGATATACTAAAAATGAGCATGCAAAATAACCTTCCTGATTTTCATTATTGGAAGGTTTTGTTTTATGTTGTTAAATATAGTTTTTAAGCCAACTCTTGGAAAGTGGTTTTGTTCTTTAAAAGTGCATAAATTAAGTGTAAAAGCTTATTAACACAAGCAATTATCGCTACTCTATAGGGTTTACCTTCATCGCGTTTTTTATCGTAAAACTCTCTTAATTTTTTGTTTCGAGGTATAACGGTATCGCTCGTCTTTTGTTTACGGGCATCTCGAATTCCACAGTACACAGCCATATATAATGCTTGCCTTAACCTTCTAGATCCTCTTTTCGTTATGCGATTGTTGGTCGCTGTAAACCTTCCAGAAGAGTAAACACTAGGATCTATTCCTGCAAAGGCAACTCTTTTTAGGGTGATTAAACCGATCTATTTCTCCAACTTCGGAAATGATTGTTGCCGCAATCTTTTCTCCGATACCAGGGATAGACTGGATAATCTTATATTCTTCAATTTCTTTAGCGAGGGCATCTATTTCAGTTTCTAGTTGTGATAGATGCTCTTGATATTGAAGAACGATGGTAATTAACATCTTTAGGTTAAAGATATGGCTTTCATACAATTTGTTTTGAAATGGATTTCGTAGTGCAGCCTCAATAAGTTTTTGTGCTTTTTCTTTTGCCCACTTTTCTGAACGTCTGGTACATAACGATACAATCTTGTCAGTTAATATGGATTCGGTAGTATTTAGTACATATTCAGAAGTAGGAAATAAGGAAAGAGTCTGTAAAGAGACTTTTGAATATAAATTACCAAAGACACCTCTATATTCAGGAAATACTTGATCTAGCACTGTTAGAAGCTGTACCTTGGTTTGTGTAGAGATACCTGATATTGTCTCTTGTTGCCTTGTAAGATTACGAAGGTTTAAGAGTTGAATACCTCTTTTCTTATACGGCTCAATTTCTTCTTTGTAGTACAGTTCGCAAAGAAGATAGGCATCGACAGCGTCTGTTTTTACCTTTCTTAAACTTGCGCTCCTTGCTCGATGAGAGATAAGGGGATTCACAATAATATAAACATATTGCTGTTACTCCAAAAATTGAATAACAGGAGAGTGGTAATGTCCTGTTGATTCTAAGATAACCGAAGGTTGCTTACCATCAGCTACTCTTTCAATCTCTTTTAAGAATCCTAATAAATTCTCAAAGCCCTCAACTGTATGCTTTACACTAAAACTTTTACGAAAAGGTTGACCCTTATCCAAGAATGCTTGTACCTGACTTTCCCCTTTAGAAACATCCAGACCTACTACTGGATTCATCATCATCTCCTCCTTAGAAATTAAGATTAGTCGGTTGTCCCTAGCTTGTACTATCATAGGTTCGCTTGTTAAACGGGATCATTGTCCCAACCAGCCTGAAACATGCTTATACAAGTAGGGAGTGAACAGTTTTGCGGACGGGATCAAGTCCCACGGACGCTACGTTCTACTCCGACTACCGCTATAATAAAACCAAATAAAAAAAGTTCAACCAGTAAAAACTGGCTAAACTTATATTACGAACGGGCGCTTTTCTGAAATAAGGAAATCGTCTTTCTTCATGAAAAGGCCAGATTGTTGAATAACACCTAGATATCTAGGTGAAAGTTTAGGCGAGTTTGTGAAACTCTTGTACTTAAAGTAAGGAAGCAGTTTAGTTTAATATAAGTTGAATAAAAATTAGAAATAAATTACAATGAAATAATACATAGAATTTCTATGTATCCTTAATCTAGGTATTAAGTATAAACGAATAAAATACAATTCTTTTCAACGGGGTAAAAAAGTGGCTTTCTTAAATACTTCTAAGTAAGTCCAAAAAAAGGGATGAAAATATTTCACCGGCGATGGGTTTATGAAGAGAATATTTCTTTTACCAATTTCAATTTTACTAATTATTTTTTTGTCAGCTTGTACAAATTCAACTGAGGCATCCAAATCAAACAAAGATAATATTATTGTAGATATTAAAAACAATACTAAGCGCCTATTTTCATTATAGGGCCAGATTGTTGAATAAAACCTAGATATCTAGGCGAAAGTTTAGGCGAGTTTGTGAAACTTGTACTTAAAGTAACGACGCAGTTGTGCGGCCGAGCANNGTTCAAGCCATGGAATTTTCGCTGAGGAATATCCGGATAGCTGGTCCTCTACGCTTCCTTTTGATAGTTGGGTGGTACCTGGGATCCTAGCGATTGTCATATTCGGACTTGGCAATATCACGGCGGCGGTATGTAGTTTTAAAAAAAGGAATAACAGTTCGTGGTATGCATCTGCCATTATGGGAGCTGTTTTCTTCATCGGATTGAACTTTCAGCGAATTATAGTAGGTGAAACGTATATCGTGACGAATCCGTTATTAGCTTTGAGTATTATTCAGTTATGTCTGAGTGGATACGTGTTTTTTGGTTATAGAAAAGAACTCTAAAAAAAATAAAATCGCAAATTTTTCACAGGAG
>NZ_JBALOZ010000071.1:22023-23160 GCF_036965125.1 Bacillus sp. JJ1503 | reverse complement strand
GGCGGCGGCGGCGGCTTTTGCCTTTGCAGCAGCGGCAGCTTTTTGCTTCGCTATATCAAGGTCTTCAGCTGGGGATTCCTCCTTTGCTTCGCCCTCTTCTTTTGCTTTCATTTTCGCTAGTGCGGCGGCTTTCGCTTTCGCGGCAGCCTCCTTTTTTAACTGTTCAAGATCCTTTTCCCCGCTCATAGGTTAGATCACCTTCTTCCCAGTTTTAGCCTCGTAGCGGATTTTTTCCTTTAATTTATTTATTCCATATATTAATGCTGCCGGATTTGGGGGACATCCTGGTATGTAAACATCAACAGGAACAATTTGGTCGACACCCTTCACAACGGCGTAGGATTTCACATATGGTCCCCCTGCTGTTGCACAGGAGCCCATTGCAATAACCCACTTCGGCTCTGGCATTTGATCATACAATCGGCGAACAATTGGCGCCATTTTTTTCGTAACGGTACCTGAAACAATCATGACATCTGATTGACGAGGGGATGTCCGGAAAAACGAACCAAAACGGTCTAAATCGTAGTGAGCACCACCGACACCCATCATTTCAATGGCACAACAAGCAAGCCCGAAGGTCATTGGATATAATGAGTTACTCCGCGCCCAAGCTTTTATTTGTTCCAAAGTTGCCATAAATACATTACGCTGCAATTCTTCCATTTCTTTAGGTGAAATATCTTCCAATTTTAAGTCCATTTTAACACCTTCTTCTTCCATGCATAAATAAGACCGATGACAAGCATAAATACAAAAATCAACATTTCTATTAATGCAAAGATTCCGAGTTTTTCATAAGCAACGGCCCACGGATATAGAAATACCGTTTCCACATCAAAAATAACAAACATAAGTGCAAAAACATAATAGCGAATATTAAACTGCACCCATGAATCATGGAATGGCTCAATCCCGCTCTCATACGTGGTATACTTCGTCTCATGCGGCTTATACGGCCGCAGCAGCTTCCCTAAAAACAAAGCTACCACAGGTAACAAAATTCCAAGACATAGGAACACAAACACTATCAAATAGTTATTTTGATATAAATTTAGCATCTCCATGTCCATCCCCCCCAATATTATGAATTTTCTCTACCCAGTTGTAACCGTAATCATTATAGCACTCTTACCA
>NZ_JBALOZ010000071.1:0-21941 GCF_036965125.1 Bacillus sp. JJ1503 | reverse complement strand
CGCGCTCTCATAAGCGAAAAAAGCTTTGTTCTGTGGGTGCAGCAGCGGAGCTGATGCCAGAGGTGCGAGAGCACCTCGCAGAGAGAGAATTTCCAGAAAGCCACCTCCGTTATCGACACAAATCCCTCCCCCTGAGCATTTGCGTCATCCCAGAGTCACTCCCCCGAACAACATCAAGATGACGCAAATGCGAACTCCCGCACCCTCCTGAAAATTTCCCCCAAACCAACAGGAAAAAGGGAATTATAAGTATCATTTTAACTATAAAGCGACACCCCCTTACACACACTCCTAAATTTCAACAGAAATTGACAAATCTATGAACGATTCCTCTTCCCATTTAATATGATTTCGACATTCTTGTCAGTGAGAAAAATCAACTTTGAACCTGTTTTTATCAAGCCAATTTTTTTCATCTCTTAT
Source organism: Bacillus sp. JJ1503 (assembly GCF_036965125.1). Taxonomy (NCBI): domain Bacteria; kingdom Bacillati; phylum Bacillota; class Bacilli; order Caryophanales; family Bacillaceae; genus Bacillus; species Bacillus sp. JJ1503. Next base: position 21,518 of record NZ_JBALOZ010000071.1, on the reverse strand, counting down.
ACTACTCTTATTATAAAATGGCTAAAAAAATGACCAAGCATTTTTAATGAATACTTGGTCCTAATCATCTATATGAATGTCGGTTCGCCAAATATCACAATAACGATGAAATTCAGGCCAATTAACATAGAAAAACAGCCTTGCGTTAAAGCAAAACTGTTCACCTTCTAACATATACAAGTCTTTCGCTTTTTTCCAACCCGGTCCATATCTACTACTTTTTTAATATAATCGGTTGCTAATGGGACTTTGCAAGCGGTATTTCCTACATCCACATTCACTTTTCCGATATGTTCTGCAACCTTTTTTGCCTCAGTCGATAATGCTTGAACATAGGAGCCTACAGAAATGACAAAACCATTCATTACGTAGCGGACCCGGTTTCTTTCATCGTGGATAGTTGTTTTTACCTGATGGAGCAATTCGCTAATTTCGTTTAAATTTAATAAATCATCTGGTGTAATGGACAAATAATTTGCATATGTATTCCATCCGCAAACGGCAATCATTTCATCTTCAGATTTTTTCCATTCTCTCGCCAGTTCCAGAGCATAGTCACTTTCCGCAGCTACTCCGGAAACGGTATATTCTGCAGGCGCATGCCAAAGTGCTTTCCTCGCCCAGTCCTGTAAAGTTTCTTTTGTCATTAATTTTGGATTGATCGAAAGACCCGCTAAATACATAGCATCATAATTCCCCGATTCATACAGAGCCAACGCCAATTCCTGATCCTTTTTCACAAATTTCACAAGTTTCTTCATATCTCCAACCTTTACCCCAAAGAGCGGCTCCACCGCCCCATGACGCATCAACGTCTTTTTCGTCTGCTCCGTCCCTAATTCTTCAAGCATTTTCATTATTTCAATGTAGGTCATCCATCTTCCCTCCAATTTTAACAAGCTGACTTTCTATCATCATTTCATTTTTTGAAAGATCATAAACTATAATTCTTTTTTTAAAAGTAAAATCCTGCAAATCCTTACTATGACAGCGATTCCATATAAAACTGGCTCCCTTTAATTTTGATTCGTGCTTATTGACCTTCTGCATGCATTTTATTAGTTGAAGGGTGTTATGAGCATCGCTTAACTACCTTCAACACTTATTTTTCTATCCGAAGGGTATAATAAAGCTTTCTTAACTACCCTCACCACTCATTTTTCTACCCAAAGGTTGTTATAAAGCTTTCTTACCTACCCTACACCCATTCTTCACACCCGAAGGGTGTTATTAAACTTTCTTAACTACCTTCACTACTCTCTTATCTACCCAAGGGCTGTTATAAAGCAATCTTAACTTCCTTAACCACTCACCTAAAAATCTAAACAGCGATATAATACTCTTTTTACTACATACAGCCCCCTAAAGCAGCAAAAAACTTCCGCGCGATCTATACAACAAAAAACACCCCCCAGCCGCAGCTGAAGAGTGTTTGGTAATATGATTAGAAGTGTTTTTCTGAAACTTTGATACGATTGATGGCACGTTGAAGAGCGAGTTCAGCTCGTTTGAAGTCGACGTTGTCGCGCTTTTGGTCGTTGAGGCGCTGCTCAGCACGTTCTTTGGCGCGGACGGCACGCTCGATATCAATGCTGTCTGCTTGTTCAGCTGATTGTGCTAAAATCGAGACTTTGTCAGGGCGAACTTCAAGAAAGCCACCGCTAACTGCTACGAAATCTGTATTTCCGCCGTTTTTTAAACGGACAGCTCCAATTTGTAACGGTGCAACCATTGGAATATGGCCAGGTAAAATTCCAAGCTCACCGCTTTGAGCTTTTGTGCTTACCATTTCCACATCTGATTCATACACCGGGCCATCGGGAGTAACAACACTGACTTTAATCGTCTTCATTTTTTACCCTCCTGGACCGAAATTAGACCTCTACGCCCATGTTCTTTGCTTTCTCGATAACCTCTTCGATACGGCCGACGAGACGGAAAGCATCTTCTGGAAGGTGGTCATATTTTCCTTCAAGAATTTCTTTGAAACCATTAACTGTTTCTTTAACAGGTACGTATGATCCTGGCTGACCAGTAAACTGTTCAGCAACGTGGAAGTTTTGTGATAAGAAGAACTGGATACGACGCGCACGGGCAACGATCAACTTGTCTTCGTCTGCAAGCTCATCCATACCAAGGATCGCGATAATATCTTGTAATTCTTTATAACGCTGTAATGTTTGCTGTACTTGAGTAGCCACTTGATAGTGCTCATCTCCAACAATCTCTGCTGACAATGCACGAGATGTTGAAGCTAGTGGATCCACAGCTGGATAGATACCCATCTCAGAAAGCTTACGCTCAAGGTTCGTTGTTGCATCTAAGTGAGCGAAAGTTGTTGCTGGAGCTGGATCCGTATAGTCATCGGCTGGTACGTAAATCGCTTGGATCGAAGTTACAGAACCAACGTTCGTTGATGTAATACGTTCTTGTAATTTACCCATTTCAGTAGCAAGTGTCGGCTGATAACCTACCGCAGAAGGCATACGGCCTAATAGGGCAGAAACCTCAGAACCTGCTTGTGTGAAACGGAAGATGTTATCCATGAAGAAAAGAACGTCTTGTCCTTGGTCATCACGGAAATATTCTGCCATTGTCAAACCAGTTAAAGCAACACGCATACGTGCGCCAGGCGGCTCGTTCATCTGACCGAATACCATCGCTGTTTTCTTAATAACGCCTGAATCTGTCATTTCATGATAAAGGTCGTTACCTTCACGAGTACGCTCACCTACACCAGCGAATACGGAAATACCGCCGTGCTCTTGAGCGATGTTATTGATTAATTCCTGGATTAAAACGGTTTTACCTACACCGGCACCACCGAATAGACCGATTTTTCCACCTTTAATATATGGTGCAAGAAGGTCTACTACTTTAATTCCAGTTTCAAGAATTTCAACCTCAGTTGATAGCTGCTCGAATTTCGGCGCTTCTCTGTGGATGGAATCGCGGCGTGCTTCTGCAGGAATTGGTGCATCAAGGTCAATATTATCACCTAATACGTTAAATACACGACCAAGAGTTACGTCCCCAACAGGAACAGAAATAGGAGCACCCGTGTCTACTACTTCACTGCCGCGCGTTAAGCCGTCAGTTGAAGACATCGCAATGGTACGAACGGTATCATCACCTAAATGAAGAGCAACTTCAAGGGTTAAGTTGATGTCAACTTCAGATTCGTTACGCGCTTGATTTACGATTGTCAATGCATTATAGATCTCAGGAAGCTGACCGCTTTCGAACTTTACGTCAACAACCGGACCCATAACTTGAAGAACGCGTCCTTTGTTCATCTTTTTCCCTCCTAATAAAGAAATGCGTTGGCGCCTCGCCCAAACTTAATTCGGGAGCAGATGCCAAATATATTTAAGTTAAGAAAGTGTTTTTTATTACTATTCTAGCGCAGCTGCTCCGCCAACGATCTCTGTGATCTCTTGCGTAATGGCTGCTTGACGAGCACGGTTGTAGCTTAGGCTTAGAGATTTAATAAGCTCATTCGCATTATCCGTGGCACTCTTCATAGCCGTCATCCTTGCGGCATGCTCAGAAGCTTTACTATCTAAAAGGGCTCCGTAAATTAAGCTTTCTGCATATTGTGGGAGCAATACTTCTAGAATTTCTTCTGCTGACGGTTCAAATTCATAAGATGTAAGCTTTGTTGAAGTTGAAATATCCGTTAAAGGAAGCAGCTTCTTCTCGGTTACATCCTGTTGAATTGCACTGATGTAGTGGTTATAGTACATATATAATTCATCAAATGTTTCATCCGTAAACATGCCAACCGTTTTGCTCGTAATATCCTTAATCTCAGCAAATTCAGGCTGATCAGCAACAGCTACAATGTCAAGAATGACATTCATGCCGCGCTTTTTAAAGAAGTCACGTCCATTACGGCCGATGGCAATGATTGCATATTCATCATTTGATTTATGGCGTTGTTGAATTGTTTGGTATACATGCCTTAAAACGTTACTGTTAAAAGCTCCAGCAAGACCACGATCAGATGTGATGACTAAGTAGCCCGTTTTCTTCACTGGTCGGCTTGTTAGCATTGGATGATTTGAATCCTTGCTTCCAATTGCGATGGAGGCAGTAACCTCTTGAATTTTTTCCATGTAGGGAACGAATGATTTTGCATTCATTTCTGCACGGCTCATTTTCGCAGCAGATACCATTTGCATTGCTTTTGTAATTTGGCTCGTTTTCTTCGTAGAAGTAATACGAGTTTTTATATCACGTAATGATGCCACAGGTTCTCACCACCCTTTTTCAAAGAATGTCCAGCAGAGAGCACCTAGATATTTCCAGGCACTTTCTGCTTTCCTAATGTCAGACCCCTATAATAGAGAAATTCTATTTTTCAGATGCTGCGAATGTTTTCTTAAATTCATTGATGGCAGCACCCATATCGTCATCTGCAGGAAGATCCTTTGTTGTAACGATATGGTCTAACAAATCTTTGCGGTTATGGTCTAACCATGCATGGAGCTCAGATTCGAAACGACGAATATCATGTACAGGAATATCATCTAGGAAGCCGCGAGTAAGTGCGTAAAGAATCGCAACTTGCTTCTCAACTTTTAACGGCTTGTTTAGATCCTGCTTAAGAACCTCAACTGTACGGGCACCACGGTTTAATTTCGCTTGTGTTGCTTTATCAAGGTCAGAACCGAATTGGGCAAATGATTCTAGCTCACGGTAAGAAGCAAGGTCAAGACGCAGTGTACCTGCAACCTTTTTCATCGCTTTGATTTGTGCGGATCCACCTACACGTGATACAGAAAGACCTGCATTGATCGCCGGACGTACTCCGGAGAAGAATAGATCTGACTGTAAGAAGATTTGTCCATCAGTAATGGAAATAACGTTTGTTGGGATATAAGCAGAAACGTCACCTGCTTGAGTTTCGATAAATGGCAATGCTGTGATTGAACCAGCACCTTTTGCATCACTTAATTTAGCTGCACGCTCTAACAGACGGCTGTGCAAGTAGAATACATCCCCTGGATACGCTTCACGACCTGGAGGACGGCGTAATAATAAGGAGAGCTCACGGTAAGCAGACGCTTGTTTCGTTAAGTCATCATACACAACAAGAACGTGCTTGCCGTTGTACATGAACTCTTCACCCATTGTTACCCCAGCATAAGGAGCTAAGAATAATAATGGAGCAGGCTGTGATGCAGAAGCTGTTACAACGATTGTGTAATCTAATGCACCATTTCTGCGAAGCATTTCTACTGCATTACGAACAGTAGATTCCTTTTGTCCGATTGCCACATAGATACAAACCATGTTTTGATCTCTTTGGTTAAGGATTGTATCTATTGCAACAGATGTTTTACCTGTTTGACGGTCACCGATGATTAACTCACGTTGTCCGCGTCCGATTGGTACTAATGCGTCAATCGCTTTAATTCCCGTTTGAAGCGGCTCGTGTACAGATTTACGATCCATAACACCAGGAGCATTAGCTTCAATAGGACGAGTTTTCGTTGTGTTAATTGGACCCATGCCATCGACAGGCTGTCCAAGTGGATTTACCACGCGTCCGATTAGTTCTTCTCCAACCGGAACCTCCATGATGCGTCCTGTACGGCGTACTTCATCGCCTTCACGAATTTCTGTGAAAGGTCCAAGAATAATGATACCGACGTTATTTTCTTCAAGGTTTTGTGCCATACCCATAACGCCGTTTGAAAATTCAACAAGTTCTCCAGCCATGACATTGTCGAGGCCATGAGCACGAGCGATACCGTCACCCACAGAGATAACCGTACCTACATCACTCACTTGAATTTCCGACTGATAGTTTTCGATTTGCTTTTTTATCAGCGCACTGATTTCTTCAGCTTTGATGCTCATGAGTTTCACCCCTATCTACGAATCTTAGCCTAATAATTGACGTTCTAGACGATCTAGCTTACCGCGCAGGCTGCCGTCGAAAATCCGGTTTCCGATTCGAAGCTTGATGCCGCCGAGTAAATTAGAATCTATAATATTTTCAATACGAAGTGATTTCTTTCCAACCCTAGCTGCAAAAGATGCAGATAAAGCTTCTTTTTCAGCCCCAGATAACGGGCGAATGGAATAAACAGTCGCGTCTGCAATGCCTCTTTCGTCATTTGCAAGACTTATAAAATAATCAGCCACATCGGAAATATGATCTTCGCGATGGCGTTCTACTAAAATCATCAGCGTATTTAATACATAAATGTTCAATGATGCAAAAGCATCTTTAATCATCTCTTTTTTCTTCTCCATTGGAAGCTTAGGAGATTTTAAAACCGCTTTTAAGTCCGAGTTATGTTTTACTACTTTCCTAACTACACGAAGCTCTTCTTCTATTTGATCAAGAAGCTGGTGTTGATTTGCAAGCTGGAAAAGAGCCAACGCGTAGCGTTTTGCTACTGTGGAGCCTATCATCGCACTTCTCCTGCCTCTTGAATGTATTCGTTAATTAGCTTATCTTGGTCTTCCGTGCTTAGTTCCTTCTCAATCACTTTAGATGCAATTAAGACAGACAGAGAAGCTACCTGTTCGCGAATAGCTGCAACTGCTTTTTCTTTTTGCTGCTCAATTTCAAGCTTTGCAGATTCCTTAATGCGATCGGATTCAGTACGAGCTGTCGTAATGATTTCCTCACGCTGCAAGTCACCTTGCTTCTTAGCGCTCTCAATAAGACCTTGCGCCTCTTCACGAGCTTGTTTAAGCAGATTTCTTTGTTCTTCTAAAAGCTTCTTCGCTTCTTGACGGCTTTGTTCAGCTGCTTCAATCTCACCTGCTACATGCTCTTCACGCTGCTTCATGATGCCCATTAAAGGACCCCAGGCAAACTTCTTAAGCAGAGCCATTAAAACGATAAACATCACAAGCTGGAATAAAATATCTCCGCCGTTAAAAGCAACTCCTAATACTAAACTGCTATTTAACACCTTCGATTCACTCCCTTCAAGAGTCTCTCAAGTTTCTGTGTATATGAAAACGAATTTTTCAGGAATATTGACATAAAGGAAAGGCGAAGGTTCTCATAGAATGATCTTCGCCATTTTGGAACATTTTAACTCGGTATTAGCCACCAATAACCATGAACGCGATAACTACCGCGATGATAGGAATCGCCTCTACTAACGCAACCCCGATGAACATTGTTGTTTGAAGCATACCGCGTGCTTCTGGCTGACGAGCGATACCTTCTACTGTTCTTGAAACGATAAGACCGTTACCGATACCGGCACCTAGTGCTGCTAAACCGATTGCGATTGCTGCTGCTATAAGACCCATTATTAAGTTCCTCCTTAAAATTGTATAAATATTTTTTTGTTTATTTGTGTTTGTTCATATGATGAACAGGTATATATATTAATGGTCCGAGCTCACTTTGTGAGCTAAATAAACCATTGTTAACATTGTAAAGATAAATGCCTGAATGGCGCCAATGAAAACAGAGAACCCTTGCCAAGCAAGCGTTGGGATGATGGCTCCAATATGACCCCAAAATCCGGTTGCCAGACCTCCAGCAAGAAGCCCAAGCAAAATTTCACCCGCAAAAATGTTACCATAAAGACGCAAACCAAGTGTCAAGGTATTGGCAAATTCCTCAATAATTTTAAGAGGAAATAAAAACGGCATCGGTCTTACAAAATCACGTCCGTATTCCTTAATACCCTTGATTTTAATGCCATAATAATGTGAAAGGGCAACAACCATCGTTGCTAAAGTTAGGGTAATAACCGGATCAGCTGTAGGTGATTTCCACCATAAATAATCATTAATGACAACTGAAAACGGAAGCCCTAAAAAGTTGGATATAGCGATATACATAAGTAAAGTAATTCCTAATATATGGAATCTACCGCCAGTTTTCCAATCCATCGTACTATTGACAATTCCTTTGACAAAATCCATGATCCACTCGAAGAAGTTCTGCATTCCGGTTGGTTTCATGGCTAAACGACGGGTGGAAAGAAGTGCAATGATGAATACAACAGCACTTGCAATTGTGATCATCAAAACGTTTGCCAAGTTAAATGATAAGCCCATAAACTCACCTATAGGAGCTTCATGATGCATATGTGTTTCACCTCTCTTCCCCACTATTTACGTAAATGAAAAGATTGAATAAAATAATCTATCATAATGACAATATAGGCTGTCATTAATCCAAAAACTACGCTAATCAGGTGCAGATTTTCCGGATACTTCATCGCGATCATCACCGCTAAAACGGCCGATGCCATCCTGGAAACCATCCCTAAGGAACGCACCTTTCCTCCCTTTTCCACCGCTTGTCCGAACTTATCAACCCTTCTCGCCATCTGCCATAAATTAAATAAGCTTAAGGATGTTCCTAAGATAAGCCCTAGGAAAATAGATTGATAAGAGGTAAATCCCCAGCCAAGAACATAAATGGACAACAGTAAAAATATGTATTTTCGTTGCCTGATGAACATCAGTTTAAATTCCGGCATGGTCTTTTATTCTCCTGTGAAAAAATGTTGGATTAATCTAGTCATAGCAAAAATTCCTGTTGCTAAGCCGAGAAATAATCCTATAATAAGGAATAGCGGTTCAGTATCTGCCTTACTGTCTAGCCATCTTCCTACAAAAATACCAATTAAGACAGACCCGACTAATTGTGAAAGAATAGCAGACATTAAACCCATTGCGATAAATGGACTGCGATTTTTTTGACGCATGAAAACGCATCCTCTCCGTATAAGAGAACGGTAAGCGAATCACTAAAAAAGTCAATAATAACGGGATCCATGACTGCTTTTTCATTTTGAAAACCCTGCCATTTACACCCTTTGTAAGCATACAATAGGCACTTGTCAATGTCAATGTGTTTGTAGTGAAAAAAGTCACATTGAAAATGATGGAAATATGGTATGTTCACACAATTATCATAATTTATTTTCGCGAAATCTATTGAAAAATGAGCGCAGTTTTGCTACGCTCATTTTTTAGCTATTTTTTTTTGGCTATTTTGTTCAACCAATTGTCCATTCTGCTGTATGAAAAGATATGACTCAATGGAATCTTCTTTTCCCGCCTTTTTGGCAAAAACTTTGATAATATATAACCCTGGGTCCGGAAGCTGTTGACTGTCGATTTCCTGTAAAAGCTGCCCTTTTCCAACGTTCCTTTTCCAGTCTAAAAATCCAATAAAGCGAAGACTTTCTGCTTCAAACATCGCAATCCCGAACTCCTCCGCTCCTCCTGGCAAATACACTTCATAGCGATACACGTCCTTTTTATCCCCTTTTCCTAAACCAAATCCCATCACCCGCGGATAATTAGGTTCCTCAAGGACATAAAGATATGGCAGGTTGATTGTTTGTGAACCCGCATTTAATATAATATTGCCATCATATATCTTTTTGTTTAGCAGCTCCGGATCTACAGAAAGCTTGATTTCCACTCTCTTTTTCTCACCTGGCTTTAAAAAGAAGGATAAAGGAAATTTCCAGCTCAGGCCATTTTCGGCAGGCGGGATCGAAAATGAATAGGATTGACCTTTTGTTCCGATATTTTTGATCGTCACATAGCTTGAGTGCTCATGCAGGCTGTCAGCGAGTTGAAACTTCCCGAATTGAAGGGATCCCGGCGTAGCCAACGTATTGGTTTTTAGTGCCCGTTCGATTTGAATTCTCCCGGAGCCTTGCTCGAATGTCCGGTACAGCTTTCCTTTTTGATTGAAAATGGGTTTTGCGGTATTCATAAGAGCAGCTTTAATTTCCTCAGGACCCCAGTCTGGATGGGCTTGCTTAATTAATGCACAGGCTCCCGCTACATGTGGTGCCGCCATGCTCGTACCTTGTAAAGGCAAATACCCGCCAGGTACAGTGCTGTTAATCGCGACCCCTGGCGCAACCACATCAGGTTTTATTTCCCATGTGGAGGTCACAGGACCGCGGGAGCTAAAGTCAGCAAGAATATCCTTTTCCTCAATAATATGAGTTCTGGCAAATACTTTGTTTTTAGCTATTTCTCTTTTTACTTTTTCACCGTTCGCTTTTGACAGGGCCGTGACAGGAATCGAAACATCCGTCTCTAAGTTGCCAAAAAAGGCACCTTTCGTATTATTGTAAATAATGACAGCAACGGCACCTGCTTCATAGGCATTTATCGCTTTTTCTGTAAAAGTAAGTTCTCCTCTTTCCAGGAGCACAATTTTACCCTTTGCCTCCTTTAATTCTTCCTTTTTCCCTAATCCTGCTTTGATGATTTCATAGGATTTATTAAAATCCCACTCTTCAGATCCTTGAAGAGGCTCGAGTCTTAACCTCTGGCCGGCAATATCTATATATGGAATGTTTAAGGAAGGGGTCGAAGCACCAACTGAGATTGCTTTGGAGGCTGTGCCGGGCGAACCGACTGTCCAGCTATTCGGGCCCGAATTTCCCGAAGACGTTACAGCCGTAATCCCCTTTTCCACTGCTTTATTTAAAGCTAGGCTTATCGGAAGATCAGGACCGTTCACATTATTTCCGAGCGATAGGTTTAGAACATCCACCTTATCCTTTATGGCACGATCAATGGCTGCTATCACCTGCTCAGTGGTTCCGCTCCCCCCTGGCCCAAGTGCCCGGTAGGCAATAATGGTGGCCTCCGGTGCAACCCCGCGAATTTTTCCGTTTGCGGCAATGATCCCCGCAACATGCGTCCCATGGAGGGTGCCCTCCCCTTGCGAAGACAGAGTTTCCATCGGATCGTTGTCCCCATCAACTAAATCAAAACCGCCCCCATAATTGACCCTTAAGTCTGGGTGGGTATAATCGATCCCTGTGTCAATCACGCCCACCTTAACGCCTTTTCCCGTTAATCGCCGATTCTTGGCATCAAAAAAGCCCCTGACCTCTTCTCCTCCAATCATTTTCACACTTTCGTCCGCATGAACCTTATAGGTATTAACGGGGGAAGCCATTTTTGCACCAGCTATCTTGGAAAGCTGATCAATATCCGCCTGCATGCCTTTTACCGAAAATCCGTGAAAAGCGTATTTGTAAATATGCCGTAATTCCAACTTAGGTATAGATTGGATGAGCTTTTTGATTTCCTGCTCGCTTTTTTCTTTTTCCAGAATGATGATGGATACCTTTTTGTCCTGTGAAGATTCCATTGGGATGGGAGGGTGATGCAGTGTTTGTGCATATGCGGTTGATTGGAACAATAGCATGAACATGAGAGGTAAGAAAATGTTTTGTTTTTTCATATGACATCACCCTTTTTTCATAGGGTTTTCTTTATAGAGGGGAAATATGCGGGGGATTGTTGGGAGTTTGGTGAGGGATTAGTGTTTTTCTCGAGACTTAAACAAAACTCTTACATTGAACACTCCTATGTTTAGTGATTTCCTAATAAAAAACTGGCCCTTTATCAGGACCAGTTTAATCACTATTAATTAGGCTTATATTCTTCTGGATGATCGGCTAAATTCTCGATTCAGCCCCATCGCCAAACAGATTTACAGCCTCGTCCATTTTACAATAGGCAATTTAATAGCACGTCTTCAAAAAGAAGCTTTACTTCGTTCCAAACAATCGATCTCCTGCATCCCCTAGTCCAGGAACGATATAGCCGTGGTCATTTAACTTTTCATCTAGGGCTGCGATATAAATATCTACATCCGGGTGAGCTTGTTGAAGCGCCTCGACTCCTTCTGGTGCCGCAACTAGGCACATGAATTTAATATGGGTTGCGCCACGCTTTTTCAAGGAATTTATGGCTTCAATAGCGGACCCGCCTGTCGCAAGCATTGGGTCAATGACGATGAAGTCTCTTTCTTCCACATCGCTAGGCAGTTTCACATAATACTCTACCGGCTGCAATGTTTTTGGGTCGCGGTATAACCCAACATGGCCGACCTTTGCAGCAGGGATTAGCTTTAAGATTCCATCGACCATTCCAATTCCTGCACGAAGAATAGGGATGATCCCAATCTTTTTCCCAGAAAGGACCTTTGATTTTGTCATGCTAATCGGCGTCTCGATTTCAACCTCTTCTAATGACATATCTCTCGTAATTTCAAACGCCATTAAAGTGGCTACTTCATCAACAAGCTCGCGGAAATCCTTCGTCCCTGTAGATTTGTCGCGAATGTATGTAAGTTTATGCTGGATTAGTGGATGATCAAATACGTATACTTTTGCCATGTAAAAATCTCTCCTTTTTTATTTTAGACATGCTCCTATAAATGAAGAATCTTCCTTCCAACCTCCTGAAAAAATCTTTTCATTTCTCCAATAGGGTTAGCAACAATAAGGAAGCTATTCTAGCGTTGACATTTTTCTTCATCTTGCACTTCGTCTAATTTTACAGAAAAACTTTTCACACGGCAACTTTGATTCTAAATTGTTATGGAATCTTCATAATATGTGTAGAATCAATCGGGGATTAGCAGTTTTTTGAAATTGGCTGATAAACTATCCTATTTGGCTGACAAAGTAACAATCCGGCTGATAATCTTTCTATTTGGCTGAAAAAGCAGCCAATCTGGATGATAAACTATCATAATGGGCTAAAAAAATCCGTTTCAACCGCTTTCCCCTTGGATTTAATCACCAAAAAAAGCCAGACCCATTACAATAGGATCTGACCCGAGCTTTTATAGATTAATATTCAGGATATAATGTAAAGTTGCTTGTTAAAGCTTCGACACGATTTCTAGCTTCCTCAAGCTTGCCTTCGTCTTCGTGATTTTTCAATGTAAGAGCAATAATGGATGCAATCTCTTGCATTTCTTTTTCCCCGAATCCGCGAGAAGTTACGGCAGCTGTACCGATGCGGATTCCACTTGTTACAAATGGGCTTTCCGGATCGAACGGAATCGTGTTTTTGTTCACAGTGATGCCGATTTCATCAAGAACATGTTCAGCAATTTTTCCTGTTAGGCCTAGTGAACGCAAATCAACTAATAATAGGTGATTGTCTGTTCCGCCAGAAACAAGATTGATTCCTTCATTTTGAAGGGATTCTGCTAGAAGCTTCGCATTAGAAATGATATTAGCTGCATATGTTTTAAAGTCATCCTGAAGCGCTTCGCCAAATGAAACAGCTTTCGCCGCAATCACATGCATTAATGGGCCGCCTTGAATGCCAGGGAAGATGGATTTATCAATTTTCTTCGCATATTCTTCTTTACAAAGAATCATACCGCCGCGTGGGCCGCGAAGAGTTTTATGAGTAGTTGTCGTAACAAAATCTGCATATGGAACTGGGTTTTGATGTAAGCCAGCTGCTACAAGACCAGCGATGTGAGCCATATCCACCATTAAAATAGCTCCCACTTCATCAGCGATTTCACGGAAACGTTTAAAATCAATCGCACGTGGATAAGCACTTGCACCCGCAACGATTAGCTTCGGTTTGTGTTCGCGTGCTTTTTCAAGAACCACATCATAATCGATCACTTGAGTCTTTTCGTCAACACCGTACTCAACAAAATTGTATAGAACTCCACTGAAGTTTACAGGGCTGCCATGTGTTAAGTGACCGCCATGAGATAGATTCATACCAAGAACCGTATCGCCTGGCTCTAAAATAGTGAAGTAAACAGCCATGTTCGCTTGGGCACCAGAGTGCGGCTGTACATTCACATGCTCAGCTCCGAAAATTTCCTTCGCACGGTCACGAGCTAAATTCTCCACAACATCAACATGCTCACATCCGCCATAATAGCGGCGGCCTGGATAGCCTTCTGCATATTTATTTGTTAGGACAGATCCTTGTGCTTCCATAACTGCTTCACTCACAAAGTTCTCGGAAGCGATTAATTCAATTTTTGATCTTTGTCGCCCTAACTCATCTTGAATGGATTTGAAAACTAGCTCATCTTGCTTTGCTAAATGCTTCATCTAGTAGGCCTCCCTTTTCCTTCATCTATTTTCAAAAAAATATATACACTCTACCATTTTTGAAAATTCTATTATATATTATCATGTTTTGTTTGTGAAAAGAAGATTATATATTCTTTAGCGATTTAAAAAGGGAAAGCCCTGCATGATGCAAGACTTTCCTTTTTATAAAACCCACAATATACTTATCGGCAAGATTCATTTTCCGCTTTTCTCTCGTATACCGCTCTTGCGCCGCCGATCAGCTTCGGTCTCGTTTTAGCTAATGTCACATGCGCATCACCAACTGATTTCTGAGCAGTTCTAATTGGAACAGCCACATGCTTCATATGCATGCCGATGAAAGTATCACCGATATCGATTCCCGCATCCGCCTTAATATGTTCGACCACAACCGGATCCTCGAAATGTTCAAAAGCATACGTTGCCATGGCCCCGCCAGCCGTACGAACCGGAACCACGGTTACTTCATCAAGGCTTTTCTGCTCCGCTGTTTGCCTCTCGATAACTAAAGCGCGGTTCAAATGTTCACAGCATTGAAAGGCGAGAGCCACACCCGTTTTTTCACTAAAGCTTTTTAGTTTTGAAAAAATCATTTCAGCTACCTGTTCAGTGCCAGCCGTTCCGATTTTCTTCCCTGCCACCTCACTTGTGCTGCAGCCGATCACTAAAATATGCCGCTGATCAAGGGACACTTGCTCACTAAAATCTTGAATAATATCTGTTAGCTGCTTTTCCCAAACATGAATTAATTCCGTCATAAAAAGCTCACCCTTTCGGAAGCTTNNNNAGGTTCTTGGACAGCTTTCTATGTTTTACCGAGAACCTGTCCAACAAGTCAAGGTTCTTGGACAGCTTTCTATGTTTTTCCGAAAACCTGTCCAATAAATCAAGGTTCTTGGACAGCTTTCAATGATTCCTCCGAGAACCTGTCCAACAAGTCAAGCTTTCTGGACAGGTTTCAGCGTTTTCCAGAGAACCTGTCCAATAACCGGAAGCTTCACCTTATTTATTTTCGTAATCCTTAATTTTTCCAACGCGGTTTTCGTGGCGTCCGCCTTCGTATTCCGTTGTCAGCCATACCTTCGCAATTTCACGTGCCAGCCCTGGACCAATGACGCGTTCCCCCATTGCCAGCATATTGCTGTCATTATGTTCACGTGTTGCCTTCGCACTGAAGGTATCATGAACGAGTGCACAGCGGATGCCCTTCACCTTATTTGCTGCAATGCTCATCCCGATTCCAGTTCCGCAAACAAGAATCCCTTTATCAAACTCACCTTTCGCTACCTTTTCAGCAACAGGCAATGCATAATCCGGATAATCCACAGATGTTTCGCAATCACAGCCAAAGTCCTCAAATTCAATGCCCATTTCTGTCATGAGCCCTTTAATTTCCTCGCGAATTTGAATGCCGCCATGATCTGATGCAATTGCTACCTTCATATATAATCCTCCTATTTATCAGAAACACTAATTTTTTTAAGTATACTGTTATTTTGACATAAGAAATGAGAAGTGTGCAAGGGGACGATTTTGTGGGAGTAGTTAAAAAGAGAGCCCTCCTGAAACAGAAGACTCTCCACTACTAAATTTGAAATCTCGTAATTGTATTCTTTAATTTTTCTGCTTGTTCCTTTAGTTCATTGGCTAGATTTTCGACATTCGACATGACTTCGTTTTGCTGGTCTGTGGCTGTCGCCACTTCCTGAGCACCTGCAGAGGTTTCTTCCGCAATCGCTGCGACCTCTTGAGATTGTGTGGATGTATGTTGAATGCTTTCCATTTGGCGGTCGACCAAATCGGTAATGGCTGACACGAAGGAAGCCATTTCGTTGACGGTTTTCGTCATTTCCTCAATAACTATATTCGTTTCTGTTCCCTTTTTCGCTTCATTGTTAGCGGTCTCGACTTGCTCAGAAATTTGCTTAACGACATTTTGAACCTCAGCTTGGATATTCGAAATTAATTCAGAAATTCCTTGAACCGCGGTTGCACTTTCGTCAGCTAACTTTCTTACTTCCTCCGCGACAACGGCAAATCCTTTCCCATGCTCCCCGGCACGCGCTGCTTCAATGGAAGCATTTAGGGCAAGCAGATTCGTCTGAGCGGCAATGTCACCGACAAGCTGAATAATCTGCTCTACTTTTCTAGCATTCTCCTCTAAACGAATAACCGTTTGCAGAGATTCCTGATTTTCATTGGCAAGCTTTTCAATGCCTGATACGAGAGAATGAATCACCTTTTTCGAATCATGAAGATCCTGAACCATTTCACTCGAAACGGATACAGAAGCTCTCGCTTTCTCTTGAACCTCTTCCGCGATGCTAATTACATCTTCAACTAGTTCCGCAGTAGACTGAATCGCAATCGCTGAATTGTCAGCCCCAAGTGAGATTTCATTGATCGTTCGAGCAATGGAATTAGCTTGCTCTGCCGCATAAGAGGATTCCTTGGAAATCGCGATTACCTTATCATTTGTTTCGCGAAAGTTCTCATCAATTTTTTGAACCATTTCCCTTAAATTCGCAAGCATGTCATTAAAGGCAACCCCAAGTGAGCGAATTTCATCATCAGATTTCGCTAACTCCACATCCTCTTGAATATCCCCTTGCGCAGCTTTTAATGCCATTTTCTCTAGCTTTTGCAATGGCTTTATAATGAAGCCCGCAGCAAAAAAGGCCAAAATCGCCGACCAAATAATGCCTAAGCTTAATGTAATAACGCTGAAAAGGACCTCATTAAAAGGCAATGAATTTTTGATCATTGGGTATAGGAAATAAATAAAGAATGCACTTGTTGAATACGTAATGATGGCTAAAATTGTAATAAAACATACAAGTTTCTTTCTCAACCCAAATTTGTATCTTTGCTTTTCCCCCATTATGCTCCCCCTGAAAAAAATATTTGCTTTATAATTTTTTTATTATTTCCGATAAAGCTATTTTCATCTCATCGAAGGTTTTTCGATACATTTCAACGGGACCCCCGAAAGGATCTATGATATCCAGGTCCCCATCATTTCCGGCAAATTCCTTCAACGTAAATGTTTTTCCCGAGGCATTTGGAAACATCCGAGTGACTGCGGCCTTATGGCTTTCCGTCATGGTCAAAATACAGCTTGTCCAATTCACTAGGCTTTCGTTGATCATGGCAGCTTGATGATCCAAGTCGATTCCTTCTTCCGCCAGAACCGTTCGTGTATGTTCAGACGCATCGCTTCCATCTTGAGCATAAACGCCTGCAGATTTCACCTCTACACCAGAAATCCCCATATTCCTCAAAATGGCCTCAGCCATCGGGCTCCGGCATGTGTTCCCCGTGCACACAAATAAAATTCGAGTCATAGCTGCGCCCCCTTTCATTCCATTATAAGCCAAAGTTCCCAGATTCAATAGTATTGTATGTGAAAAATTTTTATAATAATTAGAAAAACCATACATTGAACGGGGCTATGTTAGCTTTTTGCGTCTTCACCCCTCAATACGCTTACATTGAATGACCCTATGTTAGTGTTTTGAGACTTCATCCCTCCAAACGCTTACATAGAACACTCCTATGTTAGCTTTTTTTCGCTTTATCCATCTAAACACTTACATTGAACGGACTAATGTAAGCCTTTCTCGACTTTATCCTTCCAAACGCTTATAATGTAAAATCTTTTTTGGGAGACAACAAATAAGAAAGGATAGTCACCATCCTTTCCGAAAAGATTGTTTATCAAATCCGTACACGAATCCGCAGCGCTGCTCCCTACCCCAATAGAAGCTTAATCCCAAACGCAAAAAGAATGCTTCCGCCAAAGGCTTCACTATAGGTGCCGAGCCAGCCCTGGACCTTTCTGCCTACGAGCAGGCCGAGCCACGTTAGGACGGTAGCGGTTACGCCGAAGCTTGTCAAAACTAACAACGTTTTGGCCCCGTAAATTCCTAGGGTTAAGCTAACAGAAAAGCTGTCTAAGCTTACGCTGAAACCAAAGAGCATTAAGCCTAGTCCCACTGGCGTAATCATGCTGCTTTTTTCCTTCTGGAATCCTGACCAGACCATTTGTATACCTAATATGAGCAGGAGCCCGCCGCCGACATAGGTGGCAATGGCACCGAATTTTTCTGATAACATTCTCCCTGCAATTATTCCAAAGAGAGGCATCCAAACATGGAAAAAGCCGATGGTCATTCCAATTTTGAATATTTGTCTAAGGCGGAGATTATACATGCCCATCCCCAAGCCCACTGAAAAAGCATCCATCGCTAGAGCGAATGCCATAATCGTAAGTGTTAGTATTTCTCCGAATAAATCTGCCATCATTTCTCCTCCTTGGACTTGCTATTTCAACATATGCACGTCCAAGAGTATTTAGAATCGAAAAGCGATATAAGGTTGGGAATCCTCCTCAATAACGAGGGTCCTGACCATAGCCTCCTAAAAAAAGCGGGACTAGTAACCCGTATCAGCGAACAATAGGTCAGTTCCCCAAATCAAAATGGACCGAGTGACCCAACCTAGCGAGGGGTTAGGCCACATCCCCCGGGGAAAAATAGACCCCATGACCACAAAAAAATGAGACGAGGTCCTATCCCTCATCCCATTAAATTACGCGATGCCCCGCTGCCTTCAAAAGGCGGTTCATGACGGCAACGCCGACTCCTTCATTTGGGAACATTTCGCTATAGATAATATCTGCGTTTGTATTGTTGAATTTCCTTAATGCTTCATATAAATAGCTCGCAACGGTTTCAAGATTTTCCCGTTGTCCACAAGGTACGACATAGTCCGCTTGATAGAAGGCTTGGTTTTCCACAGTTGTTAACACCCCAACGGTCAACCCCTCCTCCTTCTTCTTATCCACAAGCGTCTGGATAAACTCTCTTGATCCATCCACTAAATATAGCGGTGCATCTGGAGCATAGTGGCGGTATTTCATTCCCGGAGATTTCGGCGCCTGACCTGCATCCAAGAGCGCTGCATCAACGGACACTTCACCAATCACGGCTTCTATCTGTTCCTTTGTCACTGCACCCGGCCGCAAAATAACGGGGATTTCTTCTGTGCAATCCAATACGGTCGATTCCACACCCACACCCGTTTGACCACCGTCCACAATTCCCGCAATCTTCCCGTTTAGGTCCTCCCACACATGCTCAGCGGCTGTCGGACTTGGCTTTCCTGAGCGGTTTGCACTCGGTGCGGCAATCGGAAGGCCCGATCTCTTTAGGATGGCTAACGCAACAGGATGATCCGGCATACGAACAGCAACTGTGGATAACCCTGCTGTCGCCTGATCTGAAAGCATTCCCTCTTTCTTTTTAAAAATAAGGGTAAGCGGACCTGGCCAGAATTCCTTTATCAATAGCTTAGCCTGATCTGATATGTCCTCCGCAAAATCATTAAGCTGTTGGTCCTCCGCAATGTGGATAATCAGTGGATTATCACTCGGTCTTCCTTTAGCTGCAAAAATTTTCGCTACAGCCTCGCTATTTTCCGCGTTTCCACCTAAGCCGTAAACCGTTTCTGTCGGGAATGCTACCACTTCATTATTTTTTAAAAGGTCAGCAGCCTGTGCGATTTGTGGATAACTTTCGAGATCATCCACATATTTATCCACTGACCATCTTTTCGTATTCATAATGCTCCACCTTCTTTTGGCACCTTAATATCGTAAAAAAAATCCTTTGTTTACTTGTTTTATATGTTAATTACTTTTGAAAGTATAAAAGAAGATGGAGGATAACTCAAGTATTATCCACAATTTGTGGATAGATAACTCGAATTTGTGCATAACTTCGCCAATATATCCACATTTTACAGGGATAATGTCAAAAAGAATGAGTTGTCCACAGTTAAAATATGTTTTACATGGTCGGATTCATAGAGCTCCTGTGGCAAACTCAGCTTATTCACTTCTTTAAAACCTAGCAGCTGAAAAAAGGCCAGCGAGTTTTTTTTATTGGAGGAGAGGTAAAGAGATTGCAACTTCCTGTCTCTTGCTAACATTAGGATCTGCTCGAAAAGGACGAACAGTTCGTTTTCAGACATATCCTTTGTCATGGCAAGGGAACGGAGCAACCCTATTGTCCCTAATGGCTCAATCCCAAGCGTTGCTTTCACATTCCCCTGATCATTCTCCATGATTAAAAAAAAATCGATGGATTCCGCTAGTCCATCTGTATTAAGTTTCGCCTCTGCCAAAAAACTTGTTAATCTCTCAACATCCTCCGCCACTGCACATCTTATGAAAGCAGCCATCGTTCCACCTCGTTCATCATATTCTATTAGTAAATTTCATCCCATTCTGTTCTATTAAGTATGTAGAAACTTACTATATTCATATGAAAAAATAGAGATAGTAGAACTGCTTCTGCGGAAAATATGTTGTCGTTGAACAAGTCTTGATGATCGAAAATCACTATTGCAGTGAAATTAGCTTGGCCCATATTTTTGAACAGATACCCAGTTCCTTATCCGAAAATTTTCTCCCAAAGCTCGACTAAGAAAAATTTAACTTTCACAGGCTGTTCGTCCTCTTCCGTATAGACTGGAGGTGCCTTCTCTTCTTTCTCCTGCTTGTTTTCTGCAGCCGCCGCTTCTTTCGTTCCATCTTCTTCAAATCCATCACTTACTGCTACCCCATTTGAGAAATCGAGGAAGCATAGCGGCGGGAATAATACGCACCACCAGTTAGCTCCTTGCGCGTCACCAAGTGAAATCAGGATGGCTTCATATTCACCTGCTGGATAAAGGAATTGCCCGTAAAGCTTCGTTGGAAAGTCTACCTTGCCGAAATTCACCTTAACTTCTTGTTCTGATTGGTTTTCCGCTGCCACTTTTTCTGCGATTGCTTGAATTTCTGGCAGCTTGGATCGAAGTAAACTTCTTGCCTCATCAATAGATGTTAATTCTGCTACCCATTTAGTAATTTCCTCATTCACCGCGTCTCTCACCTGACGCTTTAGTACTTGATCAGCTTCTCTATCACTATTTGCTAGAATTCTTAAACGTATCGCCTCATTTGGAATGACAAGCTGATCTTCCGCCAATGTGTCACTTTGTGGTATATATAAACTTAAAATAGTTCCAATACATAAGATAATCATATATAAATTTACCGCTGTTTTTGTTTTCATATTCTCCACGCCCCTTCACTAACTCATTGTGGTCAAGGAGCCGAAATCTTAAACTAGTAAAATTAAAAAATTTACTTTTAACATCAACAAAAAATAACATTTTTCAGACACAGAAAAAGGGATTTACTAATGATTGTGTGAAGACTATATTTTGTTTGATAGGGAAAGATTAACCATAGATGGGGATTCTTTCATTCTATTAAAATTTTATCTCAACCGATTTAGAAGGGATTATCCCTCGGGCCAACGACTTTTTAATTAAGCCATATAAGCCTAGCGAGCTATCGGAAGCGACCCATCAAACCCTGCTGAAAACCGGTAAAAAGGGATAAATTTTAGTGCCTGAAGAACAGAATACATAAATCAAGGAGCCCTTAGAATTTTTCTAAGGGCTTTTGGTTCCGGATTGTGCTGATTTTTGGGATAGCGTTACTTTAGGCTTTTATGATGAGTGTTTCGTTTTTGGATTAACAGAAACATTCACTATGGAGACTTCATGACGAGCGTCTTGGGCTTGGACTGGCAGAAACAC
>NZ_JBALOZ010000070.1:0-15031 GCF_036965125.1 Bacillus sp. JJ1503 | reverse complement strand
AATTAGATCGTACTTCATGTTATGCAATGTATAAATACTCGGAAGATAAATCAGATTCTTTAAATCAAAAGATGATAGGGCGTTCGCAAATCCTTGTTGGTAAAGGGAATAATGTCACAATGAAAGTTGTGAATGCTTTATTACATATTCCGAAAGAGGAGCTCGATCAATATATTATTGAAGAAGTAAAACTGCTATCATTTAATCGATTTTTAGAAAGGATCGAGGAAAAGCGGAAACATTTTTTGACACCAGAAATGGAAGAAGCATTAGCTTCCCTATCTCAATCATTAAACACACCAGAATCCTTATTTCTTACTGTAACTTCTTCAGATATAAAATTTGCCCCAGCCACTGACCGAAATGGGAAAGAGGTTCCTGTTTCCATTCATATGTACTTTACTCAAATAGAAACATCTCCAGACACTATTTTACGAAGAAATGCCTATCAATCGTTATCAGATGGATTAAAGAAATATCAGCATGGTCTGGCAAAAACATTATCCGCCGAAATAAATAAAAATGTAGCGTTGGCTAAGTTAAGAGGGTTCTCATCGGCAATAGATATGCTGCTTCAATATTCATCGCCTGGAACCCAAATTTACTCCGCTGATGGAATTTCATCCGATTTTTTTGAAAGTATATTAGATACTTTTCGTACTGAACTTTCACCGCATATGCAAAGATATGCTAAATTGAGAAAACGTCAACTCGGATTAGATCAATTACTGTTTTCCGATGTAAAGGCACCGTTAGATCCTGATTTTGACCAGCCAATTAGTTATCAGGAGGCCGGGGAAATCATTACTGCAGCAGTTGGTGTACTAGGACCATATCCAGCGTGTATTCACAGAAAGATGGGTATACAGAGGTGACAATGTTGGCCGAAGAATGATTGCGTTTGGAGGCGGAGTCCATGGTGTTCATGGCTATTCCTTCTATCCTTGGGGCGGAAATCTATTCGATCTGATGCTTTTAAGCCATGAGCTAGGGCATACGATGCATTATTCGCTATCTGCAGAAAATCAACACTTTATTAACAATGCCCAATCATTATTATTCGCTGAAGCACCTTCAACCTTGCATGAACATCTTGTTGTTGACTATTTGCGGGAAAATAGAGACGATCCGAGATTACATCGGTGGTTAAATATGTATTTAATGATGAGCTACCATCATAATTGTGTTACACATGTTCTTGAAGCTGAGCTGTTGCGCAGACTTTATAAAATTGCGGAAAGTAGTGTACCGTTAACAACTTCAATTATTAGTGAAACGAAAGGAAAGATACTGTCTGAATTTTGGGGAGATACGGTAGAGATTGATGAGGGAGCAAAATTGACTTGGATGAGGCAGCCTCATTATTATATGGGACTTTATCCATTCACATATTCTGTTGGAATATCGGCATCCAGCATTATTGCACAGCGAATAAAGACAGAAGGTCAAAGTGTTGGTGAACAATGGACAGAGGTTGTCAAAAAAGGCGGCAGTATGAATGGACTTGATCTATATAAAATGGCGGGACTTGATATGTCAACTACAGAGAACCTGAAGCTTGCTATTGCAAATATAGCCAGAATAGTTGATGAGTTGGAACAAAGCTTTTAAGGGATCCTAGCCAATCCTTCAATATCATGCAATAGGAGGCCAATATGGAACTCATAATAACAAATGAAAAATGCTGTATTGCGAAGAATTAGGGATAGTATGCTCACTATCCCCTTTTTTTGATTAGCTAATTTTTATATTTGAACTTTCATTAACTTTGTTTGCATAAAGTTTTTCCCACAGCTCATACATTTTTCTTCTGCCTTTATCAATTTCCGGGTTGAATTGAATAGCTGCTTGTTCGCGGACTATATGGACGTTTTGCACGGCTTGGTCCAGTTTATCTTCAATGGCTGAACCGCCTTTACCAGCATGTTTAGCAATAGAAAAACCAGCGATTGTTCCTTGGGCCATGGCGATTTTTCCGCTTTCAATTCCGGTAATATTCCCAGCAACATAAAGACCTTCAAGCGGAGTTTCCATCGTTTCTGAATGATGGGGAACATGGCCACCAAGCTCAGGAATGTAATGGAATGGGCAGCCGGCAACAGCAGTAAGCTCTGCAAGTGGATATAAACCGCCAGCAATACAGACGAAATCAGCATCATATATAGTTTCCGTGCCAGGGATGATGTTTCCATACTCATCAGTATCAGCTACTCGAACCCCTTCTACTTGTTCGGTTCCGATAATTTCTAAAGCAGCTTTTCGAAGGAGCAGCGGTGTCCCATTTACTTTTACCCCATTTTTAGGGAAAAATTTCATCCCCATTTTACGGAACCAACCATTTTTCATGAAACGACTTCCCATTCGTAGTAGAGGGGATGGGGCAAGATGTGCTGCATTTAGCAGTGATTTCATAACCTCTTCTGGTTCGCCTGCTTTCCCGCTCAATGGGCCTTTTTCTGGAAGTATGATTCGATCTACACGAATGCCGGCTAATTGTAATTCATTTAAAATGGCAAAGGCTAAAATATTAGCTCCAATAATGATCCCTTTCTTACCTACTTGGACACGATGAACGTTTGTCATGACTTGAGCTGCGCCAATCGACATAACGCCAGGAAGAGTCCAGCCTGGGAGAGGAATTGGGAACTCTGCAGCCCCAGTGGCCACTAGTACATTAGGAGCTGTCAAAGTACCAATGCTCGTATGTACATTCCATAATTCATCGTTCTTTTCCAGGTTGTAGACAGACACTCCGCATCGAATGTCGACTGCTAATTTTTTCGCTTCTTGATGAAGTCTCTCTGATTCCTTTATGCCGTTCCACCATTCGCCAGACGGTTCTTGGTGAAGCTGGCCTAATAATCTGCCTCCGGGTTTTACAAATTCATCAATTACGGTTACCTTCAGACCTGAAGAAGCACTTGCAATGGCTCCAGCTAATCCAGCAGGCCCCGCTCCAATAATAATGACATCCATCATTGCTGCTCCACCATCTTTCTAACAATATTAGGAAGATGCTTTCCGCTTTCAACGACCATGTCTTTTTCGACAACTGTTAGACATGCTCTTACGTTTGCTTGATGATTAACTGTGACTCGGCATTCCATACAGTGGCCAATATTACAGTAAAATCCCCGAGGTGTCCCGCAATCCTCATGAACCCGCAGTTTTCGAATTCCGTTTGCTAAAAGTGTAGCGGCAATCGTTTCATTTTCAAATGCTTCAATCGTTTTCCCATCAAATGTAAAGGGGATGGATTTTCTATCTTCTAATTTCCCTAAAATAGGGTGGTCTATAATTCTAGTCATTATTTTCACCTACTGTTCCAAATGTTACTGGGCGAATCGGCGGCTGGTATTTTAATGGGATATCACCTTGAGAAATATTAGGAATGACATCTTCAATGATTCTATCTAAAGGAATTCTGCATGTGCGACCGCCGCAAAAACCCATACCTGCTCTTGTTCGCAATTTTAATTCCCTAGCTGTGCATTGATGTTCCTCTGCCGTGGAACGCAGATCGCCATAGGTAACTTCTTCACAGCGGCAGATTACAATGGCCTCTTTGTTGTTCATTTGGAAACCTCCTCTATTTTCTAACTATGAAAAATACTATGCAAAAATCGTACCAATTTTAGAGGAAGGCATTAACTTAGGCCGAGACGTTTTAGTCTATTATATAAGGTAGCTCTCGTGATACCGAGCCTTTTGGCACATTCAAGTTTATTTCCGTTTGCAATAAGAAGTGCTTTTTCTAGCACTCTTTTCTCATGCTGATCCATTTCCTCTTGAAGAGGCAAGATGGTATTGTCCATTTCAAAGGAATCACTTTGTTCAGTCATTGTATCTATATGGTTATCAATTGGATGAGAATGAAAAGGTAAATATTCCTTTTTAATTGACCCATCTGTCGCAAAGACAACGAGACGTTCAACAACATTCCGAAGCTCACGAATATTCCCTGGCCAATCATAACGCAGCATTTCCTGCAAAACCTCTTGTGAGAACTGATGAATCGGTCTCTGATATAGAATCGAAAAATCGTTTAAAAAATAATGAGTGAGTTCAATAATATCTTCCCGTCTTTCTCTTAAAGGGGGGATCTGCAAACTAACGACATTTAACCGGTAATACAAATCTTCGCGAAATTGCCCTTCGTTCATTAAATCTATTAAATTCCTATTTGTAGCTGCAATTACACGAAAATCCGTTTCAATTTCTTTTTCCCCGCCAACTCGGTAAAATTTCCTCTCCTGCAAGACTCGAAGCAGTTTAACCTGCATTTCAAGCGGCAATTCGCCAATTTCATCCAAGAACAGTGTGCCGCCTTTTGCTAATTCAATTTTGCCTTTCTTTCCTTTTTGATCAGCACCAGAGAAAGCTCCGCGTTCATATCCAAAAAATTCACTTTCAAATAATGAAGCAGGAATAGCGCCACAGTTTATCGAAATAAATGGTGAATCAGCTCCTTCGCTCGCTTCATGAATGGCTTTAGCAAACACTTCTTTGCCGACACCGCTTTCTCCCAGTATCAAAACAGTTGATTTAACTGAGCACACCTTTTTTGCCATTTGGACTGTTCGCTTAAGCGCAGTGCTGTTCCCTTTAATTAAACTAAACGGGTCAACCGAGTGTTTATATTTCGCAACCTCCTGTTCCAAACGATGAACTTCTGTTGACATATTGAATAGTTTCTCGTTAAGAACGACCTGATTTGTTACATCTGTCTCCGACACAACTGCGCCAATGATTTGATCATTGAAATATACCGGATTTGAGTTAATCAGGACGAATAAATCCGATCGGGGCTGGTGATGCTGACGGGAAATTCTTTTTCCCCTATGTAACGACTGCAGAATTTCAAGATCCTTATGCTCGAAGAAATTAGTAATGGGCTGTCCCAAAATTTCCCTTTCTTTCACTGAAAAGATTTTTTCGGCCCCTTCAGTCCATGTGCATACGCGCTCTTGATCATCTATTACCGTGACAGAGGCATCCATTGTTCTAGTAACAGTTTCATAGAAAGCTTTTAGTTGATTATAAGAATTATTGAGGAAATAAATAATTTCGGCCGCTGTTATATAGCCAATTGGTTGTTTATCAGAATCTAAAACAACGACTGTTGATACTTGAGAATCGGCTGGTACTAAAGCTTCAAATGAATCATTGATACTAACTGCCGTGCTTCGGGCTTCATCAACAAAATACTTACCAGCTCTTTCAAAAATATTTTTGCCAACTATTAATTTAATTAAATTATTTTCGATCATTTTTTTTATCGGCGGTAATGAAAACACAATTTCCCCTCCAAACGTGTAAAAAAATATACACACTGTAAAAGATATTATACAGTAGTTTATCAAATTTTTTTGAAATTCTAAATATGTTGATACTGAATTTTATAAAAATAAGCATGAATTGTCGATTTTGTTACAAACGGCTTTTTGGCACGTTACTTGCATTAGAAAATGAAAGGCAACTTAGCGAAGGGAGATTGAGTATGTGAAACATTGTGATGTGTTAGTGATTGGCGGCGGAATTATAGGCTGCTCCATTGCCTATTATACTTCTAAATCTGGAAAAGACGTAACGATCCTTGAAAAAGGAGAATTTGTCAGTGGAACATCATCAAGATGTGACGGGAACATCCTTGCCATTGATAAAGATCCGGGTTTTGACAGTCAAATGTCATTAGTCAGCCAGAAATTAGTTGATGAGTTAAGCAGAGAATTAGAGCATAAATTTGAATATCGTGCACCAGGAAGCATCCTTGTTTGCGAGTCTGAGGAGGAAATGGAGGCAGCACAGAAATGGGTTAACCGTCAAAAAGAGGCTGGCCTGCCATTCCGTATGCTTGACCGTCAGGATATTCGCCAGGAATCCAAGTTTTTTGCAGATGATTTATTAGGCGGTTTAGAATGTGCGACTGATTCCACCGTTAATCCATATATGCTTGCTTTCTCTCTGCTAGACGCAGCAAAGAAATTAGGGGCAAAAGCCTATAAGCAAACAGAAGTGAAATCAATGAAAAAAGAAGTAAATGGGACCTTTACTGTAGAAACAACAAATGGAGTGTTTACTGCTAATCATGTTGTGAATGCAGCAGGGATATGGGCTCCAAAGTTGGGAGAAATGCTTGATCTTCGTATTCCTATTGAGCCAAGAAAAGGTCATATTATTGTTGCATCGAGACAGGAGCATGTAGGTTCCAGAAAGGTCATGGAATTTGGCTATTTAATTTCTAAATTTGGCGGACAGCGCCGGGTTGACCCGATAACAGAGAAATATGGGGTGGCACTTGTCTTTGAACCAACCGAGAGCCAAAACTTCCTTATTGGCAGCAGCAGAGAATTCGTTGGATTCAATTTAAAAGTAAATAATGAAATTCTTAAATGCATTGCCAATCGTGCGATCCGCTTTTATCCGAAAATGGCGGATATGATGGTTATCCGTTCCTATGCCGGCTTGCGGCCATGGACAGAGGACCATTTGCCAATCGTTTCTAAAGTGGAGCATATTCCAAACTATTACATAGCGGCTGGTCATGAGGGAGATGGAATTAGCCTTTCAGCTGTTACAGGAAAAGTCATTGAAGAGCTGATTAATAATAAGGAAACATGTATTCCTGTTGAGCCGCTAAGTTATAACCGGTTTAACTCTATTCAGCATTCATCTCCTGTTCTGTAAGTGGGAGATAAATGCAAAAAATATAACTATTTCAACATGGGTTTATACCCTTGCTGAATAAAGTTAAGCCTCCGGCGGATGCCTCAGATTTTTTAGTGGGAATTATCGGGCGATGCCCGATAAAAATTTGGGCGCAAATCTGCCATGGAAGATTTGATAGAAAGGGTGTTGACCATTTGAAGGCAAATAGAGTCTTTACAACGATCGATACACATACAGGTGGGAATCCAACGAGGACATTGATTAGCGGTCTTCCAGAACTCAAGGGAGAAACGATGTCTGAAAAAATGCTCCACATGAAAAGAGAGTATGATTGGATTCGCAAATTACTAATGAATGAACCAAGGGGCCATGATGTCATGTCTGGAGCGTTATTAACAGATCCATGTCATCCTGATGCAGATATTGGTGTGATTTATATAGAA
This sequence comes from Bacillus sp. JJ1503, assembly GCF_036965125.1. Taxonomy (NCBI): domain Bacteria; kingdom Bacillati; phylum Bacillota; class Bacilli; order Caryophanales; family Bacillaceae; genus Bacillus; species Bacillus sp. JJ1503. Next base: position 7,919 of record NZ_JBALOZ010000070.1, on the reverse strand, counting down.
ACGGGCGGTTATTTGCCAATGTGCGGGCATGACACAATCGGTGTTTGTACAGCATTAATTGAGTCGGGATTAATTCCTGTTCAGGAGCCTGTTACTTCGATCAATCTAGATACTCCTGCTGGGCTAGTGGAGGTTGACATCAAGGTTGAAAACGGCAAGGCAAAGGAAGTGTCTTTCTGTAATATCCCCGCATTTCTGCTTAAAAGTGTTTCTGTAGATGTTGAGGGCATCGGCCAAGTGAATGCGGATATCGCCTATGGAGGTAACTTCTATGCCATTATTGATGCAAAATCAGTTGGATTAGAGCTAGTGCCAGAAAATGCATCAAAAATCATTGAAAAAGCGATCAAAATTAGAAATACGATTAACGAAGAAACTGAAATTATTCATCCAGAACATCCATTCATTAGAGGATTAACCCATGTTGAGTTTTTCACTGAACCTACGCATGAAGAGGCAGATGTGAAAAATACAGTCATTGTTCCTCCAGGAGGAATTGACCGCTCTCCATGCGGAACCGGTACATCGGCTAAACTAGCGGTGCTTTATTCTAAACAAGAAATTGGCATTGATGAAGAATTTGTCCATGAAAGTATTGTTGGTTCACTGTTCCGTGGATGTGTTCTAGAGACTACAGAAGTCAATGGAGTATCCGCGGTAGTGACGAGAATTGCGGGATCAGCTTGGTTAATGGGCATGCATAAATTCTTTTATAACGAAGATGATCCGCTTAAAGAAGGATTTCTCCTCATTCCCCCAATGGAGGAACATGAAATGGAGGACGTGAAATGAAAATTCAAAAGGCTTATACAGCAACAGATGTTCACGTAGCCGGTGAAGCTTTTCGCATTATCAAAGATGTGCCATTTATTCATTATGAAAGCTTGGATCAACTAGATGAACAGTTTTTTCATGCATATGCCGATGAAATCAAGCTTTTATTAAATGAGCCCCGCGGATTTGCCGGCTTAAATGGCTGTCTTGTGCTTCCACCATTTAACAGGGAAGCAGATGCTGCAGTTGTCTTTTTTAATCACGAACAAACAGTGCCATTGCATCATGCTGGGGCAGTAGCGGTGATTACTGCTTTATTGGAATGCGGACATTTATCACCAAAGGAATCAAATGAGTACACATTAGAAACTGTTAGCGGTGCCATTAAGGTTAACGCAGTAATGAAGGATGACGAGGTTGTTTCCGTTAAGCTAGAAACGAAGCCTAGTCAAGTTGTTCAAACGAATGTTCCATTGAACCATAACGAATTACAAACTGAGTACGCCCTTGTACAGGCAGATCAATTATATGCCATTTTTAATAATAAAGATGTCCAGTTCCAACTTCATTTGGATGATCTTGCTGATGTACAAAGCTGGGGACAGGCAGTAAATGAAGCATTTACATCTAACGAATCGATTCAGAGGATCGTTTTATTGGATGATTCTGCAATAGAAACAGGACGAATCAAGACGGTTACCTTCCGCAGAGATAACTTTATCGTCCGTTCACCAGGCTTTGGGACGACTGCAGCCTGTTATGCAAGTCTGCTTTCTAGTGAAGGAGTTTCTAAGGAACAGCCGCTTGAAAATGAAAGTATTTTTAATAGCTTGCTTACTTCCCAATTAGCAGATCAAAGTGACAGCGGATTTGCGTTTACATTTACAAGCCGCGGTTTCGTCACAGGTATGCAAACCTATCTGCTAGACCCAACGGATCCATTAGCAGCAGGATTTTTATTAAAATAGCATTCTTATTAAAAGGTGTTGCTTGGTAGATTGGCTGATAAATAGCCGGATTTGGCTGATAAATAGCCGAAATTGGCTGACAAACTGCTCAAATTGGCTACAAATAGCCCAAATTGGCTGACAAACCTAAATTTAGCTTTTGAAATGATTCAGACTCACTTAAAAAGTGCTATTTTACCGCATTTTTTAACGTTTGAGCATATGCATTTTAACATATAAAGGAGGAAATTGAATATGACAACAATTAGAGGAGCTTATCCAGTATTAATTACACCAATGACAGAGGCACAGGAAATTGATTGGGGCGGAGTAAAAAATAATGTGAACTACTTCCTTGACCAAGGTGTTTCAGGTCTTGTTATTAACGGAAGTACTGGAGAATTTGTAAGCTTGTCAAAAGAAGAGAAGTTTCAAATGGTAGAAACAGTATTAAAAGAGGTAAACGGCCGTATTCCAGTTATCGTCGGAACAGCTGCTGAAACAACAAAAGAAACAATCGAATATACGAAGCAGGCAGAGGCACATGGGGCTGCCAGTGCCTTAATCATTAATCCTTATTATATGAAGCCAAAAGAAAATGAAATTTATCACCATTTTAAAGAAGTCTCAAATACTGTCAATATTCCTATCATGCTTTATAACAATCCATTCACTTCTGGTGTGAATATGAGCACAGAATTAATGCTGCAAATCGGAAGAGAATGCGAAAACGTTACACATATTAAAGAATCAAGTGGAGAAATTGGCAAAGTAAGAGACCTTGCTAGACAAGGAAAAGGCGATTTCGAAGTGTTCTGCGGAGCAGAGGAACTTGTTATGGAATCTTATTTTGTTGGCGCAACAGGCTGGATTTCAGTTGCTGGTAATATCGTACCTAAGCTAGTAACCGACATGTTCAACCATTTCCAAAATGGAGAAATTGAAAAAGCATGGGCCATTAATGATCGTATTCTTCCACTTTGCTCATTCTTAGAAGGCTCAGGTAAATATGTACAAATCGTTAAGAGAGCTATGGACCTGCAAGGATTGGCTGGCGGACCTGCACGTTATCCACGTTTAGGCTTATCACAAGAGGAAGAGCAAAAGCTAAAAGAACTTCTTGCTAGTTTAGAAACTATCAAAAACTAAGTTTAATGGAGGAGAGAGAACATGCAAGCGACAAATTATACGTTGAAACCGAAAGTACAGGAATTTTTAGATGGTGTAAAAGGTCTTTATATCAACGGTGAATATGTTCCAGCGAACAGTGGTAAAACATTTACTGTCGTCAATCCAGCTAACGAAGAAGTCATTGCGGAAGTAAGCGAAGCACAAGAGGATGATATTGCTGTTGCGGTAGCTGCTGCCAGAAAGGCATTTGATGAAGGTGAATGGACAAAAATGGATGCGGCCGAGCGTTCCCATCTAATCTATAAATTTGCGGATCTATTAGAAGAGAACCGCGAAGAGCTAGCACAGCTAGAATCATTGGATAATGGAAAACCATACAAAGTCGCGCTTTCGGATGATGTAGACGGAACTATCCAGCACTTCCGATATTACGCTGGCTGGGCAACGAAGGTTTTTGGGAAGACAACTAATATTTCGAAGGATTATGTCACCTATACTCTTCATGAGCCAGTTGGTGTTGTAGGCCAAATTATTCCTTGGAACTTCCCTCTTGCCATGGCAGCATGGAAGCTTGGATCGGCACTTGCTGTCGGCTGTACAGTTGTCATTAAGCCGGCAAGCGAAACACCGCTATCCCTACTTTATATTGGAAAGCTGTTTAAAGAAGCTGGTTTTCCAGACGGTGTTGTGAATATCGTGCCAGGATCGGGCAGAATTGCTGGAGAAGCGATTATCACGCATAAGGATGTCGATAAAGTCGCATTCACTGGTTCAACAGCTGTTGGAAAAGAAGTTATGAAAAAAGCTGCTGAGCAAATAAAGGGTGTAACACTAGAGCTTGGCGGGAAATCACCAGCCATTATTTTAGAGGATGCTAATCTAGAAGAAGCAATAGAAGGTGCATTTAATGGAACGATGTACAATCATGGGCAAAACTGTAGTGCTTGCACACGTGTATTTGTACATCGAAGTCAATATGATCATGTCGTAGAAGCTTTAGCAGAGCGCGCAAACGCACTAAAAGTTGGTCCTGGCATGGATCCTGAAACAGATATGGGACCACTCGTTTCAGCAAAACAGCAGCAAACTGTTCTTAATTATATCGAGCAAGGGAAAAAAGAAGGGGCACGCCTTGTAGCAGGCGGAGAAAAAGCATTTGATAAAGGCTATTTTGTGCAACCAACCATCTTTGCAGATGTAGAAGATCATATGGTCATTGCCCGTGAAGAAATCTTCGGTCCTGTCATGTCCATCTTCGTTTTTGACACGATTGATGAAGTTATTAAACGTGCGAACGATAGTGATTACGGCTTAGCTGCAAGTGTTTGGACAGAGAATATCAAGAAAGCTCACTACATTGCAGGCAAGCTGCAATCAGGTACTGTCTGGATTAATGACTTTGGTCTTGAATGGGAAACAATGCCATTCGGCGGATACAAACAATCAGGAATCGGCCGTGAAATGGGTGGAGAGTACGGCTTGCAAAATTATACAGAAGTGAAAAGTGTTTTTGTTAATATCAAGCAGTAAGATGCACGCGGACACTTCAAAATCTTATTTAAAAAGGAACGGGCAGCTTTATTTGAAAGCTGCCTGTTTTCTTACTGATAAAGGAAAACCAGACAGTGCTAATTAGGAGCTGTTTGGTTTTTTTTTGAATAAGTGGAATAGGCAAATTTATTCAAATGATTTTTTACACTGTCTAAAAATATTTTACAAATGTGTATAAAAAAGTAGACAAGCAGAAAACAATTGCTATTCAAAGTAGTGGGAGAAATATTTATTTTCGGAATTTTACCTAAAGTTGTCGAGATTGGTATAAAAATTGCATATTAAAAAGTAAATCCAAATCACTCGCCAGAGATTCTACATAAAAAATGGAGGTGTAATCAAATGTGGAAATACGTTTTCGGAAGAATTGGCTATATGATTATTACTTTTTTTGTTATTTCAACCTTTACCTTTTTTCTCATGCAAACCTTGCCAGGCTCGCCATTTAATGATGAAAGACTATCCGAGTCACAAAAGGAAAGACTTTATGAGCGGTATGGATTGGATGAGCCTGTACCTATTCAATATGTAAAGTACATGACGAATATTGCAAAAGGGGATTTTGGAGTTTCATTCCAATATGATGGCCGGGCCGTTACTGATATTATCGGGGAGAGAATTGGCGCTTCTGCCGTCTTAGGAGCACAATCAATCCTCGTTGGGTGTATTATTGGCCTACTCCTTGGGATAATTGCTGCGGTTAAACATAATACCGCAATTGATTATATGGCAATGGTGATCGCTGTAATCGGATTATCTGTTCCCAATTTTGTTTTTGCAGGTCTATTGCAATATTGGGTAGGAGTTCGTTTACAATGGCTCCCAGTTGCTTTTTGGGAAGGATTTGAGTATTCGATCCTGCCTACCATTTCATTATCCGTCTTTGTGATTGCAACTATTGCAAGGTTCATGAGAACAGAAATGCTTGAAGTATTAGGACAAGACTTTATCATGACCGCTAAAGCAAAAGGGCTAAATCACTTTTCCATTATCTTGAAGCATGGACTTAGAAATGCTGCAATTCCCATTGTTACCATACTAGGACCACTGACTGTCAATCTCATGACAGGAACATTAGTTATTGAAAAAATATTTAGTGTCCCTGGCCTTGGTGAACAATTTGTTAAATCTATTATGACGAATGACTTTTCGGTCATAATGGGTGTGACTTTGTTCTATAGTGTCCTGTTTATTGGTGTCGTGCTAATCGTTGATATTTTATACGGGTTGATTGATCCGAGGATCCGGTTATCTGGGGGGACGAAATGATGATGATTAATAATAAGGAAGTCATAATCACAGACGAGATGTTCCAGCCAGCTGTTTCCGAGCAGAGTCCAGAGGCTATTACCCGTCCAGCCATGACATATTGGAATGAGGTTTGGAGGCGCTTTCGAAAAAATAAAGCGGCTTTTACAGGACTAATTCTCATTACGATTATTCTTGGTTTAGCTATTTTTGGTCCGTATGCGAATGAGCATGGATATGATGAACAAAATCTGACTAGGGCAAATTTGCCTCCAAAAGTTCCTGGGTTAGAGCATGTCTCATGGTTAGGCTTTAATGGGGTCGATATTCAAGGAGTGAACCGCTATGAAACAGGCGGTATAACGGAATACTTCTGGTTTGGCACAGATAATTTAGGAAGAGATTTATGGACAAGAGTTTGGGAAGGAACACGGATTTCCTTATACATTGCCTTTTTGGCAGCTACCATTGACTTAATTTTCGGTGTTGCCTATGGAGGAATTTCCGCTTACTACGGCGGACGAATTGATAATATTATGCAAAGAATTGTTGAAATTTTAGTAGGGATTCCGAGCTTAATCGTCGTTATTTTACTGATTCTCGTTTTACAGCCAGGAATCGTTTCCATTACGTTAGCGATGGTTATTACAGGATGGGTTGGCATGGCGAGAATTGTACGCGGGCAAATTTTGAAGCTAAAGGAGCAGGAATATGTTTTAGCTTCAAGAACGCTTGGTGCACGAGATAGACGCTTAATTTGGAAGCATTTAATTCCGAATTCAATGGGTCCGATTATTATTACAACGATGTTCACAATTCCAACGGCTATTTTTACTGAGGCTTTTTTAAGCTTTATCGGATTAGGGCTGCAGCCTCCAACCGCTTCACTTGGAACACTGATAAATGATGGATATAAATTAATGCGAATTTATCCGCATATGCTCGCTTTTTCTTCCATTATTATCAGCATGATCATGATTAGCTTCAATTTGATCGGGGATGGTCTTCGAGATGCCTTAGACCCTAAAATGCGCAAATAGGAGGATGTGAACGTGGAAAAAATACTCGATGTTAAAAACTTACAAGTATCCTTTGATACGTATGCTGGGGAAGTAAAGGCTGTGCGCGGGGTTTCCTTTCATCTTAATAAGGGAGAGACGCTCGCTATTGTTGGGGAGTCAGGCTCTGGAAAATCAGTTACCTCAAAAAGCCTAATGAAGTTAATTCCGAATCCGCCAGGAAGAATTTCAGGAGGAGAAATTATTTTTGAAGGAAATGACTTAGTTGAATTTTCAGAAAAGAAAATGCAGAATATTCGTGGTTCAGAAATAGCAATGATTTTCCAAGATCCGATGACATCCCTTAACCCGACAATGACAGTTGGGAAGCAAATTATGGAGAGTATTGTGAAGCACCAAAAGCTTTCTAAGAAAGATGCGAAGGAAAAAGCGATTGAACTGTTAAGTATGGTCGGAATCCCACAGCCGGAAAAACGATTGGCATCATACCCGCATCAATTCTCTGGCGGAATGAGACAAAGGGTTGTCATTGCAATGGCTATTTCCTGCAATCCAAAAATATTAATTGCGGATGAACCGACAACAGCTCTTGATGTTACCATTCAGGCGCAGATTCTTGAGCTATTAAAGGATTTACAGAAAAAATTAAATATGTCCATAATTTTTATTACCCATGATTTAGGGGTTGTTGCCAATATTGCCGACCGTGTGGCAGTTATGTATGCTGGAAAAATCATTGAAATCGGAACAGTGGAGGAGATTTTTTATAGTCCTCAGCATCCTTATACATGGGGTCTCTTAGGAGCTATGCCGAATTTGAATGAAAGAGCAGAGGAGCTTACGACCATTCCTGGTACACCACCGAATCTTATTCATCTGCCTGTTGGCGATGCATTTGCTAATCGGAATAAATATGCGATGAATATTGATTTTCAGTTTGAGCCTCCAATGTTTAAGGTATCGGATACACATTATGCAGCCACATGGCTTCTTCATGAAAAATCGCCAAAGATCATGCCGCCTGAAGTTCTTAAAAAGCATAGAGAAGAAGATCCGAAAGAAAAACAAAAGGAACGATTAGCTAAGCAGAAAGAAAAAAAGGAAAAACTTCTTGAAATCCAAAACTTAAAGCAATATTTTTCATCAGGTTCCAATGTAGTTAAAGCAGTGGATGGGATTAGTTTTGATATTTTTAAAGGAGAAACATTCGGACTTGTAGGAGAATCTGGCTGTGGAAAATCTACAACAG
>NZ_JBALOZ010000069.1:40865-48273 GCF_036965125.1 Bacillus sp. JJ1503 | reverse complement strand
GAGCCAATCAGGTCAGTTAATTTTCTAGGGGTCGTTCCTTGTGATTCCATAGATCCTACAAGGTCTGATTCTTTATTATTAATAAATTCGGAGATTGCCTTTTTCAGCTCTTCCCCTTTTAAATCAGCAAAGTTGTTATCAGCAAGATACTTCAGCTTTATTTCATTAGGAGTTCCATCAAGACCGGATGTGTAAGCAGGCGATACAACTGGATCCGCAAGCTCCCAAATTTTCCCGACAGGATCCTTAAAGGCGCCGTCTCCATAAACCATCACTTCAACGACTTTTCCAGTCTTTTCTTTAAGCATTTGCTGAATATGATCAACGGTTGGCTGGCAATTGCGCGGGAATAGCTTCACGCTGTCTTCAGTTGCTTTATTAGATCCAAGCAGACCGTAATCTTCATTACAGCCGCTACCATCAATAGAAGCTGATAAGATATTATCAAGACTATAAATTTTTTCGCCGCCATTAGCTTTTAAGATTCTCTTAGTTCTAAATCTTGTATGGATATCACAAGTAAGAACATTCTTTGTATATTCTAAAATGGTTTTCGGGTTATTAGAGAAGATGACTTCACATTCAACACCGTATTCTTTTACTAATGATTTATAGTAATCAATATAATCAACACCGGTAAACGTATGTTTGTTATAGCCAAAAAGGTCACGGAATTGGTCCTCAGTTAAAACATCTGTCCAAGGATTTACACCCTTTTCATCAAGCAAATCGATATCTACTAGATGATTTCCTACTTCATCAGACGGATAGCTGAGCATTAATACAATTTTCTTTGCTGCCCCTTTTGCAATACCGCGAAGACAGATGGCAAAGCGATTGCGGCTTAAGATAGGGAAAATGACCCCAATTGTTTCATCACCAAATTTTGAACGAACATCTTGAGCAATATGATCGACTGTCGCATAGTTTCCTTGTGCACGAGCAACAATGGATTCCGTTACGGTTACAATATCTTTATCTTTAATGCTAAAGCCTTCAACTTCTGCAGCCTTTAGCACACTATCTACAACAATTTCTTCAATATTGTCCCCTTGATTGATGATGGGGCAACGAAGGCCTCTAACAACAGTTCCAACTACTCTTTCCAATATAATCGCTCCCTTATGACTGTTAGGCTTAATTTCCATAATATCCACTTGTACTATACACCTCTTTAATGGTATAAGTAAAATTAATATATCTAATAGTGGATATAAGGAGTGGTTATGTGGTAAGTAAATTAGATTTATATAAGGTTTTTTGTAAAGTTGGAAATTGCAAAAGTTTTTCTAAGGCGGCGAAAGAGCTTTACATGACACAGCCTGCCGTTAGTCAAAGCATCATGCAATTAGAAAAAGAATTGGATACACGCCTTTTTAATCGGACTCCTAAAGGGGTTACCTTCACTGATGAGGGCAAACTATTATTTGAATATACTCATTCAGCTATTAATTTAATAGATGTAGGAGAGGAAAAAATACTAGAATTTAAAAATTTAACTACGGGAGAATTAAAGATTGGTGTTGGGGACACGATCTCCAGATATTTTTTACTTCCATATTTAGAGGTTTTTCACAATAATTATCCCAATATTAAATTTAAGATTGTGAATGGGACGACATTAGAAATCTGCTCTTTGCTCAAATCGGGAGAGGTCGATGTGGCTGTTTGTAATTTCCCGATTGATGACCCTGCGCTAGAGTTAAGGCCATGCCTTGAAGTCCACGATATCTTTGTATGCGGAGAAAAATATAAGGCCCTATTATCTGAAGCCGTGAGTATCCAGAAATTAGTCAAGCTGCCTTTAATTTTTCTAGATAATTCAAATTCCAGAAACTATGTTGAAGATTATTTACTATCCAAAGGTATACAAATATCCCCTGAATTCGAATTAGGCTCACATGATCTACTTTTGGAATTTGCAAAAATTAATCTAGGGATTGCCTGTGTGACGAAGGAATTTTCACTAAGTTATTTAAATAAAGGATTATTGTATGAAATCAAGCTTATTGAGGAAATACCAAAACGCGATATAGGTGTCTGTTTTCTGAAAAGTGTTCCACTTTCGCCAGCATCTACTAAATTTGTGGATATTATTGAAAATAAAAAAGACGGAAAGAAAATACCATATTCTTTAAACACCTCTAATTAATAAGAGGTGTATTTTTTTGGTTGCCGCAAACGAAATAATCCAAATATTCCAAAATCTATTTAATTATTTTGAAAATGGCTACATATGATTAGGAGTAAGGTTTGATTTTCTCATTAAGGAATAAAAAATTTGGAGGGGGATTCATGAGAAAGATTCTTTCAATTATGTCTGTACTTTTACTACTATTTGTAGCTGCATGTTCAAGTGATTCTGCTACAAAAAAGCCAGAGGAAGAAAAACCAAATGAAGAAAAGCCAGAGAAAACGTGGGAACCAGAAAAGGCTATTGAAATCGTTGCACCTGCTGGTCCTGGAGGCGGTTGGGATACAACTGCGCGTATGGCAGCAAAAGTCTTTGAAGAAGAGAAGATTATCGAGCAAAGCTTAGGAGTAGTAAACAAACCTGGAGGTGGAGGAGCAATTGCTTGGGCGTACATTCATAGCAAAAAGGATAGCCCATATAACTTGTTCGTTACTTCGCCGCCTATGCTTTTAGTTCCGCTTAACGGACAATCTGAGTTTGATTTCGAGGATTTCACACCAATTTCTAACCTGATTGCGGATTATGCAGCGATTGCCGTTAAGGCAGATGCAAAATGGAATAATTTAAATGAATTATTTGAGGACATGAAAAAGGATCCATCTAGCATTTCGATTGTTGGAGCATCTTCTCCAGGAAGCATGGACCACATTCAATTCATTAAAGTAGCAAAGGCTGCTGGAGTAGACATTAAGAAAATAAAATATGTATCAGATCAAGATGGTGGTGCACTTACTCAATTGTTAAATGGCAGTGTACAAGTTTTTTCAACAGGTGTAGCTGAAACGGTAGAGCAAGTAAAGGCAGGGAAAATTAAGGTATTAGGTGTGACCTCAGAAGAACGTCTATCTGGTGAAGTGTTAAAAGACTTCCCAACAGTAAAAGAGCAAGGAATTGATGCTACGTTCATTAACTGGAGAGGTTTCTTTGGGCCGCCGGAAATGGATCAAGCCGCACTAGACTACTATGAGAAGAAATTTAAGGAGTTAAGTGATTCTGCAGGCTGGGCGAAAATACGAGAGCAATATGGATGGTCTGAAATGTATATGAACAACAAAGAATATGTTGAATTTTTGACAAAAGAAAAAGTAGCCATGAAAGAGCTATTAGATGAATTAGGCATAGGAAAATAAGGAATGCAATAGGGAGCCAATGGATCAATTCATTGGCTCCTTTCCAAAAGGTGGTGCAAGCGTGTTAAATACATTGAATAAAAAAATATCCGTTTTTTTAGCATTGATATCCATTGGCTATTTAGTGTTAAGCCTTCGTTTACCAGCTTTTCCTTATGTTCCAGTAGACTCCGATGCAGTTCCGATTACACTTGGATTTATTCTTTTGTTTTTATCAATCTTACTTTACTTCAATAAGGATGAACAAAAAGGCGAAGGCAGAAAACTTCCAAAAGGGGAAGGGAAGGTAATTTTAACTGTTCTTAGTTTTGTATTGCTCTATATTTTCTTTCTTGAAATACTAGGGTTTATCATTACAACTGCCTTATTTCTTTTCCTTAATTCTCGATTTCTTGGATACAAAAAATGGCTTTCAAATGTCATTGTATCTCTATCGATCCCTCTTTTTATCTATCTTTTATTTAATTCATTCTTACAAATTAGCTTACCAAAAGGCATTTTACCTTTTTAGGGAGGAGGGTTACATTGGATATTTTTGAAGGAATCATAACTGGCTTTAAAGTAGCGTTAAGCCTGCATGGCCTCTTATTTGTATTTATTGGTGCAGTTATCGGAACACTTATTGGGATGATTCCTGGTTTAGGTCCAATAACAGCTATTGCTGTGATGATCCCGATTACGTATGGAATGGATCCTGCAATGGCCTTATTGTTAATGGCAGGAGTTTATTATGGCGCTGCTTACGGTGGTGCAGCTTCTTCTATCTTACTGAATGCACCTGGAGAATCAATGTCTGTTCCAACTACCTTCGATGGATATCCAATGGCAAAACAGGGGAAAGCGGGTAAGGCATTGGCCATTGCCGCAATCGCTTCCTTTGTAGGAGGTACAGTAAGTGTTGTTCTTTTAACACTTTTTGCACCGGTTCTTGCAAATCTTGCCATATCATTTGGTCCTGCTGAATATTTTGCACTGATGTTAATGGGTTTAATGACTGTATCAAGTTTCTCAGAAGGTTCAACAGTAAAAGCTTTAATATCAGCCACAATTGGGTTTATGATTTCCACGATAGGAATAGATGGACAAACAGGCACTGTGAGATATACCTTTGGCATTACAAATTTATTAGAAGGAATTGACTTTCTAGTTATAGCCCTTGGTTTGTTTGCATTAGCAGAGGTTAGCTCATTAATATTGGAACGGAAAGAAAAAAGTATCTTCAGCAATAAACTAGGAAGCTTACATTTAACAAAACAAGATTACAAGGAAATGGCTGGACCAATGGGCAGGCAATCCGTTTTAGGCTTTTTGATTGGCGTTCTTCCTGGTGCAGGCGGAACCATTGCTTCCTTTCTAGGATACATTTCTGAGAAGAAGTTATCGAAAAAACCAGAGGAGTTTGGAAAAGGTTCGATTGCCGGTTTAGCCGGACCAGAGGCTGCAAATAATGGAGCTTCTAGTGGTGCCTTTGTTCCTTTATTAAGCTTAGGAATCCCAGGTTCAGGAACAACAGCGGTTATGTTAGGGGCATTAATTGTGTTAGGGGTCCAACCGGGCCCATTACTAATGAATGATCACCCCGATGTGTTTTGGGGAGTGATTGCGAGTATGTATATCGGGAATATTATTCTGCTAATATTGAACCTTCCATTAATACCATATATATCGAAAATATTAAAAATACCGCGCCCGCTACTGATTTCACTCGTCATCGTATTTTGTTTAATCGGTGTGTTTGGAATAAGCTATAGTACATTTGATTTATATTTGTTGGTGTTATTTGGAATTATCGGTTTCTTTATGGCAAGCTTGAAATTTCCAGCAGCCCCTATGCTATTAGCCTTTATATTAGGCGGAATGATGGAACAGTCTTTACGTCAATCTTTGACCATATCAAACGGGAGCTTACTGATTTTTGCAGAAAGGCCAATTGCTTGCACATTACTTGTCATTGCATTCCTTTCCTTTATTGTACCGATCTTTAGGAATAGGAAAAAGAAAAAAGTGGCTGATGATTCAATGGACCAACAGCTATAACTCTATATAACACCTAACTAGTATTGATAAGGAAGAAAGGGTGATTAGTTTCATGCAAAAGTTAGAATCAACAAAAGCTCTTCAAGTAGATGAAGTATTAGAAACCATTGCAGAATATGTCTTAAATAAACAAATAACAAGTGAGGCTGCATTTGAAACAGCAAGATATGTACTCATGGATACGTTAGGCTGCGGATTTTTGGCAATGAGATACCCGGAATGCACAAAACATCTTGGCCCAATTGTCCCAGGAACGGTTGTACCAAATGGAAGCAGAGTACCAGGGACACAATTTGAATTAGATCCGGTACAAGCAGCTTTTAATATTGGCTGTGCAATTCGTTGGCTTGATTATAATGACACATGGCTAGCAGCCGAATGGGGACATCCTTCCGATAACTTAGGTGGCATACTTGCTGTTGCTGATTATGTAAGCCGGAAACGGATTTCTGAAGGAAGTGACCCACTCACAATGGACAGTGTACTTGAAGCAATTGTCAAAGCGCATGAAATTCAAGGAGTACTAGCCTTAACAAATAGCTTGAATCGTCAAGGTCTAGATCATGTTCTATTTGTTAAGATTGCAACAACCGCTGTGGTAACCGCTATGCTTGGGGGAACAAAAGAACAAATAATCAATGCCTTATCGAATGCATGGATTGATAATTCTAGCTTGAGAACATACCGTCATTTTCCGAATACAGGCTCACGGAAGTCTTGGGCAGCAGGTGATGCAACAAGCCGCGGTGTTCGGCTGGCGATGATGGCTATGAAAGGTGAAATGGGCTATCGAACAGCATTAACGGCTCCGAATTGGGGATTCCAAGATGTCCTTTTTGCTGGAAAGGAACTTACGTTAAGTAGACCGTTAGACACTTATGTGATTGAAAACATCTTATTTAAGATTTCGTTTCCTGCAGAATTTCATGGTCAAACAGCTGCGGAATGTGCGGTTGAACTTCACCCGCAAATCGTGAATCGTTTAGATGAAATTGATAAAATCGTTATAACGTCACATGAGTCAGCGATAAGAATTATTGATAAAACAGGTCCGCTTCATAATCCTGCAGACAGAGACCATTGTCTGCAATATATAGCGGCAATTGGACTCCTATTTGGAACAATAAATTCAGATCACTATGAAGAAGAAGCTTCACAGGATCCTAGAATTGATCGCCTGCGTGAAAAAATGGAGGTTATTGAAAATAAACAGTACAGTGAGGATTATCTAGATTCAAATAAGCGATCAATCGCCAATGCGATTCAAATATTTTTCAAGGATGGTACTTCAACTGAAAGGATTATCAGGGAATATCCAATTGGGCACCGCTTCCGCAGAGACGAGGGAATACCATTATTATTTAAAAAATTCAGCAGTAATTTAGAAACGCGCTTCCCTCAAAACCAAGTAAGAGAAATCTTTCAATTATGTACAGACCACAATGAATTATGTAAAACAAACGTCAATGATTTCATGGCGAAATTAGTAATCTAGGGGGGAATCCATATGCCTTGGATTGTTGATAAAGAACTAAGTCAAGAAGAGTTGGCCAAACTGTTTCGTGAAAAAATGTTACATTCTACTATTTTACAGATACCGGGAGTGCATGATGGAATGACCGCTCTTGTTGCGAAAAAAACTGGCTTCGAGGCACTGTATTTATCAGGTGCAGCCTATACAGCTAGTCGCGGTCTTCCAGATTTAGGTATTGTTACTTCAGAAGAAATGGCTGCACGTGCTAAGGACCTCATTCGTGCTGCAAATTTACCGGTACTCGTAGATATCGACACAGGCTTTGGCGGGATTCTCAATACAGCAAGAACAGCAAGAGAAATGGTGGAGGCAAAGGTGGCTGCCGTTCAAATAGAAGATCAGGAGCTGCCAAAGAAATGCGGTCATCTTAATGGAAAAAAGTTAATTAGTGTTGAAGACATGATGCAAAAAATCAAGGTTATTAAAGAAGTAGCTCCTTCATTACTTGTTGTTGCAAGAACGGACGCAGTTGCTGTTGAAGGAATCGATCAGGCAATTGAACGGGCAAATAAG
>NZ_JBALOZ010000069.1:37378-40829 GCF_036965125.1 Bacillus sp. JJ1503 | reverse complement strand
CTCACGAATGAAGAGGAGTTTCTGCAGGTGAAGAATGGAATAAAGGCGCCGCTGTTAGCCAACATGACAGAATTCGGAAAAACGCCTTATTTTCATGCTAACGAATTTGAATCATTTGGTTACAGCATGGTTATTTACCCAGTTACATCACTTCGAACTGCTGCAAAAGCAATAGAAGATGTTTTTACTGAAATTCGCAGCAATGGTACACAAAAGAATTACCTAAATAAAATGCAAACAAGAAAAGAACTTTATGAAACAATCAGTTACTATGAATTCGAAAAACTAGACTCGAAAATTGCAAAAACTATATTAACGGAAACATGAATGAGGGACATTTGGACGGGAACTATGTCCCAATTCAAACGAAGGCGGGACAATAAACCTGACCTCTTGTCCCTTTGAAAGTGGGTAAGTCATATTGGTTGATTTACGGAGTGATACGTTAACAAAGCCTACTGGGGCAATGAGAAGGGCAATGTATGAAGCGATAGTAGGCGATGACGGAAGAAGCAATCAAGACGGAAAAGGAGAAGACCCGACCGTCAATACCCTTGAAGACTTAGCAGCAAACATAACAGGGAAAGAAGACGCCATGTTTTGTAACAGTGGCTCAATCGGAAACATAATCGCTATGATGACTCACTGTATCAGAGGGGATATTGTAGCAATAGAGGAGAACAGCCATATATACAAAAGTGAAAGATCACCTTTCATGAAGAACTACTTTGGTTTACAACCAGTCTCTTATGAAACAGATGAGTTTGGGATTCCAAAAATAGAAAACCTCAAATCTATTTTTTTACAAGGAGAGACAAAGCTTTTATGCTTGGAGAATTCAAACAATTTCAAAGGCGGTACGTGTATGTCTGCTCAGGAGACAGAAGTGATCTGTAAACTGGCAAAAGAATGCAAGATTCCTGTTCATTTAGATGGAGCGAGAATATTTAATGCAGCTGCCTATTATAATCTATCAGTTAAAGAGCTAGTAGCCCCGGTTGATTCCATTATGTTTTGTGTTTCCAAAGGATTAAGCGCGCCGATCGGTTCCCTGCTTTGTGGAAGTAAAGAATTTATACAGCAGGCAAGAACAACGAGAAAGCTGCTTGGAGGAGGCATGCGTCAATCTGGTATTGTTGCAGCCGCAGGAATTCTTGGGATAACGGAGGAATCCCAAAGGTTAAAAGAGGATCATGAACATGCCTATTTACTCGCAAGCAAAATTGCGGAGAATAAAAATATTAAATTAAACCTCGGAATGGTTCAAACGAATATTGTAGTCGTTGATGTTTCGCCTAGTGGATATTCAGCAGGAAAATTTGAATCGGATCTTATGGAGCGTGGGTTAAAGGTTAAAAGCATGTCAGACAAATATGTTAGAATGACAACATACCGCGGTATAAGTAAAGATGATATAGAAAAAGCGGCAGAGATTTTTAATGGGTACTGTAATGAATTGTAAGGGACAATGGGACAGGAACCGTGTCCAATTAAGGAACGCGAGGACAAACTACTTCCAATCAATAACGAAGGCGGGACCATGAACCTGTCCCTCTGACCCACATAATTAGTGGTTGAATGTTTCAGAAGAATCTGATAAGATAGTATCAATTTCAAAGGCTATGTGTAACTGGCGAAAACGGATAACCGTGGGGGAGCACATAGTATCGATTAGCCGTTCGCCTGGGCAGAGGTAAGGGAGTTTATTCCCTTACCTCTTTGTGTATATACAGGAGGGATGGCTCAGAAAATTAATGGTTGATAAAGCTTTTAATTTCTATTATTGTAGAGATACAGATTTTTCCCAATATTTGAACGTTTTTAAAAAGTGAATAGGAAGAAAGCTATGATTGTTATGGGTCACACTATAGCAGGAGCAGCTTCTGGAGAGACTGCAGGTTGACTGCAGCGCCGAAGGGTTCAAAATCTCAGGCAAAAGGACAGAAGAATAACGAATGTATTGTGGTATTTGTTATTTTTTGATGTCTGAAGAGATTGGAGAACACCAGTCTCTTTTTTATTTTATTAGATTCCAAGGTTATAAATATACGATAAAGAGGAGAAGTGAAGATGAGCACAACAGTGGTAAATAAAGCAAAGACAATCAAAACATTAAATAACATCGCAGAAAGCGGACTAAAAGTTTTTAATAATCATTATACAATTGACAATGATAGTGAGAACCCTGATGCAATTGTTGTTCGCAGCTTTAATATGCATTCAATGGAATTCGGCAAACAATTAAAGGCTATTTCGCGAGCAGGAGCGGGCGTGAATAACATTCCGGTCGATAAGTGCACGGAGCAAGGGATTGTTGTATTTAATACCCCAGGTGCTAATGCCAACGCGGTGAAAGAATTGGTGCTGACTTCATTAATGGCTGCATCTCGTAACCTTTTTGCCGGAGTGAGCTGGGTTAAGACGTTAGCGGGCGAGGGAGAACAAATTCCAAAGCTTGTGGAAGCGGGCAAGAAGCAATTTGTTGGGAAGGAAATTAAGGGGAAAACTCTAGGCGTCATTGGGTTGGGAGCGATCGGCGCACTTGTGGCGAATGATGCGATTGAGTTAGACATGGATGTCATTGGGTTTGACCCATTTATCTCTGTTGATATTGCCTGGAAGTTATCCCGCAAAGTACAGCGGGCGATGACAATTGAACAGCTTTTTGCTGAATCTGATTATATTACCGTCCATGTTCCATTAACGGAAGATACAAGAGAAATGTTCAACGAAGCGACCTTTAGCTTAATGAAGGACGATGTCTATATTTTGAACTTTTCTCGAGGTGAATTAGTGAATGAAAAGGATATGTCAGCTGCCCTTGAAAGCGGAAAAGTAGGAAAGTATATGACAGATTTCCCAAATGAAAATGTAATGAAAATGAAGAACGTGATTCCAACCCCTCATCTTGGTGCTTCTACAGTTGAATCCGAGGAGAATTGCGCGATTATGGCAGCCCGCCAGCTAAAGGAGTTTCTAGAGACAGGGAATGTTAGAAACTCAGTGAATTTCCCCAATGCTGCTCTTCCTTATACCGGAAAACAGCGTGTGACGGCTTTCCATCAAAACATTCCAAACATGGTCGGAAAGATTACATCTGCTATATCAAACTATCATTTAAACATCGCCGACATGGTGAATAGAAGCCGTGGCGATTATGCTTATACCATTATTGATATTGATAATAATGTAGATAATGAAATTATGTTGAGTTTGGAAGAGATCATTAGCCAGATCGATGGAATTGTGACCGTTCGGATGATTTAATTGACAAAGACTAGCCCTCTTAAGGTGGGGGCTGGTCTTTTTTTGCCAGAAAGAGTTCATGAAGCTCGTTTTAGCAGGTTAAGATGGAAAACGGAAATCCATGAAGGGTTCATGAGGCTTGTTTTAGCAGGTTAAGATGACGGAAGCCATGAAGGGTTCATGAGGCTTGTTTTAGTAGTTTAAG
>NZ_JBALOZ010000069.1:21142-37235 GCF_036965125.1 Bacillus sp. JJ1503 | reverse complement strand
TTAAGATGGAAAACGGAAGTCATGAAGGGTTCATGAATCTCGTTTATGCAGGTTAAGTTGGAAAACAATAGCCATGAAAGTTCATGGTATTTAAGGCCGGTGATAATAACATACTAAGACAAGCATTTATGAAGTTTAGTGGAAACTTTATTGATTATCCAATATACTTGTAGGCGATGAAACCAAGAGAGTATTTAGACTAATAATGAAGGGGGAAATTGCCAGTGTCGAAATTGCCTAATTGTCCAAAATGTAATTCAGAATATACATATGAAGATGGAAATCTGTTTATTTGTCCGGAATGTGCCCATGAATGGAATCTGGAATCGGAGGCACAAAATGATGACGTAAAGGTTTATAAAGATGCAAATGGAAATATCCTAAACGATGGGGATACGGTTACGGTCATTAAAGACCTTAAGGTGAAAGGGAGTTCATCTGTTATCAAGGTTGGAACGAAGGTTAAAGGAATCCGTCTTGTGGATGGCGACCATGATATTGATTGCAAAATTGAAGGCTTTGGAGCCATGAAATTAAAATCTGAATTTGTTAAAAAGGTATAAGAAAGACAAGATATTAACATGCTTGTATGTAAGATGTCCTTACCTAAGGGCTCTGAATCGTTGAAGAAAGATAAAAGCTGTTCTGCCTAAAATGAGGCAGAAACAGCTTTTTCTTTTGCAACAAGCTGGATTTATGTGCATAGATTATGGATAAAACCAACTATGCAAAGGGGAATACTCGACATGATTCACCCACATACGGAATTACGCTTTATTAATGATCAGATAGGTTTTGGGGTATTTGCAACTGAATTCATTCCAAAGGGTACAATTACGTGGGCTTTGGATGAGCTGGATCAAATACTGGAGCCAAACGATGTTGAAAATCTAGATCAATACAGAAGGGAGCTCCTAAAGAAATACTCCTATCGTAATCAAGAAGGAAAATATATTCTTTGTTGGGATTTAGGCAGATATGTGAACCATAGTTTTCATGCTAATTGTTTAGGAACAGCTTATGAATTTGAAGTGGCAGTCCGGGACATTCATCCTGGGGAGCAATTAACGGATGATTATGGAACTTTAAATATAGATGAACCCTTTGAGTGTATACCAGAGGATGGAACAGAAAGAAAGGAAGTTTACCCTGATGATCTTCTTTATTTCTCAGAGGAATGGGATCAAAAAGTAATTGAAGCTTTACGAAACCTGCATGAGGTTAATCAGCCACTCATTCATCTCATTCAACCACAATTTATGGAAAAAGTAAAAATTGCATCGTCAGAGCAAATTCTATTGGATTCAATCCAATGCATCTATTATGACCGAAATAAACATAGGTAATGGATTATTAATGATGAAAGCTAAAAAGAGCAGGAGGTAAATTCCTTGCTCTTTCAGCATGTATATTTTTAATAGCAAAAAAAAGCTGTTATTCTACCTTAACCTTAACTTTATCAACCGCATTGTACCCATAGCCTTTTCTATTCCAGAAAGGTATCGATGGCTGAACTCGGTGGTAAGAATCGGTTGCTTTTGAAATAATCACGTATTCACCTTTCTCAGCTGCCTTCCACTGGTATGACCACGCCACCCAGCCATAACCAACAGGATCCCGATTTTCCATTTTCACATTTGTCCACGTTTGCCCATCATCCAAACTAATCTCAACTTTTGAAACAGTGCCTTCACCCGTCCAAGCTATTCCTTTTATTAAATGCTTACCTGTATTTAAAATTTTCATATCCAAAGGCTGCTGAATCGTTGAATTGACATGAAGCGTTGTGACCGGAAAAGCATCCTTGTCATTTTCCTTATGAGGATAATACACATAGTCTATCGATTGGAAAGGACCGGAAAAATGAGAATCAATAATCGATATTTGCTTTATCCATTTGACAGAAGCCATGCCGTACCATTGAGGCACAATTAATCGCAATGGGTAACCATGCTTAAACGGAATGGGCTGATGATTATATTCATAGGCAATTAAAGTATCAGGGTGCAGTGCTTTTTCGAGAGGCAGGCTTCGTGTATACGTATGAATCTGATCGGAATCGGTTCTTTTTCCATAATCGTAGCCTTCTATGACTACTTCCTTAGCCCCTTCTCTAATGCCAGTCTGTTTAAGCAAGACACGCAAAGGAACCCCCTTCCAATAACCTTGGCTTATTCCTCCCTTTTCCCATTGTTCCCCAAATACTTTAGGTTCGAAAAGGCTTCGCTTGTCTCCTGCACATTCGAGTGCAATCTTTACTGTTTTTGCTGGAAGCTGCAGAATGTTTTGCATAGAAAGCAGTGAGGGAGTTGATACGAGTCCATTAATAGGGAGCCAATAGCTTGAATAAGATAATGTCGGATAAGAAAAGTGGTTCCGTCTATAAAAAAATTTGGCTGGCACGATGTCATTTTTAATGAAATGAATCGGTGATTCCTGATTTTCAGGAACTAAGCTATGTGTTTTTAAAAAGGGCTTTACAACAGGATATGGCTGATTTTGCATAATTCCCTCCTGGTAAGAATGGTGATTAATAATGATTATGTTGAATTCATCCTAAGTAGGCATAGTTAACGTGAATAGAAAACTCAATTTATGCTTATTTTTCAAACAGGCTGTAATGGATATAACATCTATCTTTGAAATAAACTTTGATTTATTAGAAGGATCCGCGGGTTTATAAAAAATATGAAGCATACACCCTCCAACATCAGGGATGTATGCTTCTCTATACATCTATTTAACTTTTCTAATTTCAATTTGGAATTCTTTAAGTCTCTGGTACAGGGTTGTACGGGAGATGCTAAGGTGTTTGGCTGTTCTTGTGATATTTCCCTTGTGTTTCATTAATGTTTGAATGTAAAATTGGCGTTCGTGTTCATAGTTTTTTTCCTTTATATCCGTAATGCTCTTTATATTATGGAGGGTATAAGTGTCTTCCTGCTTAAATGCTTGGACATTTTCAGCTATTTCTTGAGGAAGATGCTCTTGTTCAATAATGGATGAGTTCCCTGCTAAGTAATAGGCCCTTTCAATAACGTTGCAAAGCTCTCGTACATTTCCGGGCCAATTGTATTTTTTCATTAGCATCATGGCTTCATTTGAAAATTCCTTCTTATTACCAGTTAGGGCATTGAAATCTTCTAAATAATGATAACTGAAATGGGCGATATCTTCAGGCCTTTTGCGAAGAGGTATTAATTCGATAGTAAAAACATTTAGCCGGTAATACAGGTCACTACGAAATGAGCCATTGAAGGCAATTTCCTGAAAAAGATCCTTATTCGTTGCGGCAATTATTCGAACGTCTAATGGAATAGGCTTGTGACCGCCAACGCGAACGACTTCTTTTTCTTGCAAAACCCTTAATAAGGCTGTTTGCAGCTCAAGAGGCATTTCACCAATTTCATCAAGAAAAAGAGTCCCGCCATTAGCAACCTCAAATTTGCCTGGGCTGCCGCCCTTTTTGGCACCTGTAAAAGCCCCTTCTACATACCCAAACAGTTCAGAATTAATCAGTTCTTTTGAAATTGCACCGCAATTTATCGCTACAAATGGCTTATTCCTCCGTGCACTTTCATTATGGATAGCACGGGCAAACATCTCTTTGCCAGTCCCGCTTTCCCCTAGTAAAAGAGTATTAGCTTGTATTTTCGAAGCAGAGCGTGCCAATTCAATTGTTTTTAAAAATAAATCACTAGAGCCGACTAGATCATAGGTGGTTAAGTTCTTTCTTTCATTAAAGGAAAACCGATACGGATGGCGAGGAAGGGATTTAAAATGAATAAAAATCAACGAATTTTTCTTTTGTACTTTAATCTCGTAGCTTTCTTCGCTATCCTTACGCCTTAAAATACTCTCCTCGCCCTTTTCTCTATCCGCCCTATTCAAAGAAATCTCCTGTAAAACAGTTTGTACTAGGCTTTGTTTATTTCTCCATAGTTCTGCTGCCTTATTGTTTTGAAAATGAATTTGCCCTTCCTTTATGATAAACAAGCCTCCCGGCTGCTGGTCTGTAATTTCACCAAGGGCGTTATTTAGAATATACTGTTTCTCTTGACTTTCAACTAGCTTAGAACTTAGATGGATGATACACCTAATGCTTTCCAGCAGCTGTTCAGTTGATTCAGATGAAGTCTTTGGCATATAAACGCCCAATACACCTTTAAGTTCATCAAATGATCCAATAATAGTGAACCCTGCAACAACATATGTATTGTTTGATTTCATATCCCTTTCATTTGTAACTTCATATGCGGAAGTTTTCACTCTGAAAGCAGCAGCAATTCCACTGTTTTTCAATAGAGTGCTATTTACCGTATCTCCCGGTCGCAAATTTAATAGTGGGGAGGTTGCTGCGGGAAAGCCACCATTAATGATTTCTATCAGCACACCTTCCTCATTAAAATAGGCAAACGGGAAGGGCAGCTTTGAAAGATTCTTTTTGAGTTCAGAAAGAAGGGGCTCGCATTGATTATTTTTAGTCTGGAATTGTTCATTCTTTTTGACAGGGATAATGTCCTTACGGTGTGATGGCAGGGCATCTTCCATTAAGGGAATCGGTTTAATTGGATTATCTGACTCCCATAAAATATGAAATTGACCGGATTCAGTAACCTTTCCAATCCGAGAATTTAGCCATACATGCTGATTGATCGGATCAACCATAATTTTCCCTTGTGGGGCTTCAATGGATAGACCAGACAAGGCACGTCGAATGGCATCAGCTGAGAAGGTATCTACTCTTTTGAGTGCTTCTGAAAGCAGGATCATGCTATTATAGGCACTTTCCATAACAGAACTAATAATATCAGTCCCATAAATTCGCTGGAATTCCATTATGAATTTTCTATTTTCGGCACGATCAATAGTGCTGAAATATGAAAAACTGGAATAAAGTTCAGTTTTTCCTTTAGGATCAATCGCTTTAATTTCGGTTTCTGCTGTCACATTACTAGCAATGGCCTGCTGAAACCCGAGTTTTTCATGCTGCTGGTAATAGCTAATAGTACTGTCGCCAACCAAGGTCGAAAAGATAATATCTGGATTCATCTGTCGGATTTCACTGAAATGCTTATCAAAAACTTGGTTTCCTAGTGCAACGTATTGTTCTCCAAACACAGATCCTCCGTGATATTCAACTAGCTGGCGTACGAATCGGTTTATCTCCCTAGGATAAATATAGTCTGAGCCTAGAAGGTAAAAGGTCTTTCCGACATGGCGGATGAGCCAAGGGATGAATTCCAGCAGCTGTTGATTAGGAGTTGAATTGGAATAAAAGATGTTGGGATGCATTTCTCCGCCTTCATTTATGGTCGGATAGAATAATAAATTATTATGCATTTCCAAAACGGGAATAACACTTTTCCTGCATGCAGCGGTGTAGCAGCCAACAATGGCCGTTACTTGATCGGTAACGATAAGCTTTTCAGCCTTCTGGCGAGTTATATCAGGATCGGAAGCTGCATCCTCAACGATCGGGATAAGTGTTTTTCCATTAATACCGCCGCTTTCATTAATATGTTTAATCGCTAATAAGCATGCTTGATACTGTCCCCGTTCGGTAATACTGGTTGTCCCTGTTAATGAAAAGAGAATTCCCACTTTCAACTCCTGTTTTTCCATTGATATTGGCTCCTTTCTTTTATAAAATTGTTCATTTTTTGTTCAGTACACTAATTTGACAGTTGAACATCCTCTTTACAGATTTGAGTGTACAAATGCTTAACATTTTGTTTGTGAGAAAATTTTTTAAATGAAAAATGTAATTTTTATAAAAGGAAGAAAAGTTGACTATCAAAAGGTTAACAACATCAATGTATTATATTCTTCATTTCATTAAAAAAACCTTTAAGTCTTTTATCTATGAAACTTGGTATGGATTTTGCATTACAAATAGTGAAGGGTGCAAAACAAAGAAAGGAAGTGACTGATTGTTTGGGTTTATTACAAATGTCACCCAAAATTCAAAGTTAATTGACTGACTATTCTAAAATTTATTCAGCTACTTTGGTAGGTCAGAAACATTACATGTTGAAAATTAAGGAGGGTTTATTTTGAATGCACAAGCAAAGAAAGCTTATTTAAGTACAGATAAATACATCCTTGAGAATAACATTAAGCCCCTTATTACAGAGGAGTTAATTGAAGAGCATAGAAAGCAGCCTGTTGGCAGACATAGCTATAATCTGAGCATGGTTCTCAATTTCCTAAGAAGAAATCACGAAATTATCGAAGGAAAAGATCTTATTGTTTGTACAAAGCCACATCAAGAATGGTGTTTAGGGGAGCATCCAGGGAAGCGCGGAGTTCCTTATAAAGTTTTTGAAGATCAATGCTTTGACACACGTGAGAAGGCGGAGCATGCATTATTCCTTAAAAGACTCAAAAAACATGGATTAGTAGATTAATAACTACCAAAAAGGGAGAGGATTCTATTGGCAATTAACGGTTATACAGATCGATTAAGTGTTCAGCCTGGTCAAAATATTAAATTTATGGTAAACAGTGACCAAAAAAAATATAAAACAGAAATTGTCCATCTTGTCCATGGAGATTCCAACCCTGAAGGGCCAGGACTAAAGATTTATAGTGTAGATGCAGATGTGAATAAGGAGTATGATGGCAGAAAGCAGGCCATACATATGGGGTCCTATATCAAATTCGATTCTCAGTCTCATTTTGAAAGCGTTAGCAGTTTTTCGTTGCAAGCAATGATTTTTCCAACAACACCTGATTTAGGCGTGCAAGGAATTCTAACAAAATGGTCCCCTGATCAAAATTCAGGCTATGGCCTTTTTATTGACGAAAAAGGCTGTCTGGCTTTATGGATTGGCGATCAAAACGGGAAAGTTGAGAAGGTTAGCACAAACAAGCCACTTATACAAGGCACATGGTTTTTTGTTGGGGGATCCTTTGATGCAGAAACGGGAAAAATAACTGTTTTCCAAGAAGCTGTTATTACGAAAACAAATGGGAGATTTTCACTTCCATTCGGCATTGATGATATGAATGCTAGTAATGAAGTAGAGACTGTAGTGAAGCCCCATACTTCCAATGATGCTGAATTCATTATCGCTAGTATTTTCCAAAAGGCAGACGGTAAACAAAAGGTTATTTGGCGATTCAATGGAAAAATTGACCGTCCGCGTATAGCGAATGCAGCTTTAACGAAAGAAGAAATGTCTGCATGGATTGAAAATCCTTCTGGAAATCGCGTTGTAGCTGCATGGGACTTTGCAGAGGGGATTACGAAGAAGGGCATCAAGGAGCTTGAAAAGATATATGATAAGGGGCCAAATCAAATCCATGGTGAAGCAGTTAATCACCCTACTCGCGCGATGACTGGATATAACTGGACATCTGAGGAGCAAAACTTTACCCATGCTCCAGAACAATATGGAGCTATTCAATTCCATGATGATGATATGACTGATGCGAAATGGGATGTTGACTTTGAATGGACAGTACCTGACTCGTTAAAAAGCGGTGTATATGCTGCCCATGTGTATGCAGGAGATGATGAGGATTACATTGTATTCTTTGTTAGACCGAAGAAGGGAAAGCCTACTGCGAAAGCAGCTCTAATTATTCCTACTGCCAGCTATTTAGCATACGCCAACAACCGCTTCCAGGATATCCCGCTTGCCCAGCTTATGTTTGGAAGGGCTCCAGTCGTACAGCAGGAGGATATGTATTTAGGGGAGCATGCGGAATTTGGTCTATCCACATATGATCATCATAATGATGGCTCTGGGGTTTGCTTCTCATCAAGCTTGCGGCCAATTTTGAATATGAGACCAAAATACCGTCATAATCTATCTCCTTCCCTATGGCAATTTAATGCGGATTTACACTTAATCGACTGGCTGACTGAAAAAGGCTTTGACTTTGATGTCATTACGGATCAAGACTTGCATTTTGAAGGATATGAGCTGTTAAGCCATTATCAAGTGGCCATTACAGGCTCTCACCCAGAGTACTACTCGGGCCAAATGCTGGATGCTGTAGAGGATTACCAAGCTAATGGGGGCCGCTTCATGTATATGGGCTCAAATGGATTCTATTGGGTTGTTACCTTTGATCCGAAAAATCCAAACCTCATGGAAGTTCGAAAGAATTATGGAAACCAAGGCTGGAAATCTAAACCGGGCGAAATTCATTTAAGTATTACAGGCGAACAGGGCAGTATTTGGAAGCACCGCGGCAGGGCGCCTCAAAAGGTTTGCGGCGTAGGATATATGGCGGAGGGCTTTGAAGTATCCTCTTATTATCTCAGATCAGAAGATAGCTTTGAACCAGGAGTAGAATGGATTTTTGAGGGAATTGGAAAAGACGAAAAAATCGGTGACTTTGGTCTAGTAGGTGGAGGAGCAGCTGGATTAGAATTAGATATTTATGATGAGGAGCTTGGAACTCCTTCACATGCCGTCATTGTGGCTTCATCTGTAGGCCACACAAATGTCTATGTGCCGGTAGCAGAAGAATTGTACTTTAATATTCCAGGCCTAGGCGGGGAAGAGAATCCAAGAGTTAGGGCTGATATGGTTTACTACCCGACCCCAAATGGTGGTGCGGTATTCTCAACAAGCTCTATTGCTTATTGCGGAAGCNNAATATTTCTCGTCTAACAGAGAATGTTTTGAATCGTTTCTTATCAGATGAACCGATTCCATTTCCGGATTTGAGCAAGAAGGCTGAAACTGTAAAATAATTGTTTTAATAAGAAAGAGTTATTGTTAGATTAATAGTTTAATGGGTATGGTAAGCTCCGGTCAAAAATTAGAGGAGCTTACCTTTTTGTTGTATAGAATCCCCTTTACTTTACTAATGTTTTAAATTAAAATATCTCCAATTAAATATAATTATCAATACGTTAGTTTATATGTATTAGGCATATAATAAAAAAAACGTTTATAAAGGGGTAATGAGGATGAACAGCTTCCATAAGAAACCAAATATTTATGTTGGAGAAGTGAATTTAAAAGTAAAAGACTTACAAGCCTCAATCAATTTTTATCAAAATTTAATGGGCTTCAATATATTAGAAGAAACTAGTCATAAAGCTGTCCTAACAACTGATGGGAAAACTCCATTAGTCACACTTGAACAGCCTGCAGATGTCGTCCCGAAAACTGGCCGTACGTCAGGTTTATATCATTTTGCCATTCTGCTGCCAACCCGAGCTGATTTATCTGTCTTTTTACGGCATTTGCTTCAGACTGGCTACCGATTTGGAGCGGCCGATCATTATGTGAGTGAAGCTTTGTATCTCAATGATCCAGATGGAAATGGAATCGAAGTATATCGTGACCGCCCGTCTGATGAATGGAATTGGAAGAATGGGTTAGTGGATATGGCAACGGAACAGCTGGATGGGGAAGGAATCTTGGCTGAAAGTAATGCGGAGTGGACTGGTTTGCCTGCTGATACTCTGATGGGGCATATTCACCTGCATGTAGCGGATCTCCATCAGGCAGAGGAATTTTATACGAAGGGCCTTGGTTTTCAGACTGTTAGCTACTACCCGCAAGCTGTCTTTCTATCAACCGGAGGCTACCATCATCATATTGCCATCAATACTTGGCAGGGAGTCGGAGCACCAACCCCTCCGGAAAATAGTGTAGGTTTGAAATGGTACACACTTGTTTTTCCGAATGAGGCAGCTAGAGACAACGTGGTTGCACAGTTGAAGGGAATCGGTGCATCGGTTAAAGAGGAAGAGGATTATTATGTGACAAGTGACCCAGCTGGGAATGGGATACGGTTGGTTGTCTAAGCAGATAAAGCAGGCCTAGAGATGGGGAGCACAACCATCTTAGGCTTGCTTTTCATTTTTTTGAAAAGAATATTGTTTCTTCGTGGTTGGAGAGTTTCCCTCCATTTTTGCCTTTTATCCTCTTTGCAGAGTATGATTAAAATATGTATGAACGTATCCTCAGAAAGGAGCGGTACATGTGGAACTGCATTTAACTCAAAAAATGATCAAAGACATGTGCGGTGCTGTCTCCTTCAAAAGAGGAGACTCTTTTTATCGTGCGGGAAAGATAAAGATAAATAAATACAGTCATAATTGCTGTGAAGCTACAGTTACAGGTACGGAAGACTTCAATGTGACGATTGAAATGAATGAAAGTGGCGGCCTAAAGACCGCATGTAGCTGTCCAAAGCTTGCTTCTGTTAAAAATGATTGCCAGCATATTGCGGCTGTTTTGCTAGCTATGTACGATCGGCAGCGTCAAGGGGCAGAGCCGATGCAGAATGATTTGCTGACGGAGGGGCTGCTTCGGCTTTTCAACGATCAGCCCGTTCGGTCAAGCGGCGAGCAGCTTCATTTTGAAAATAGACAAGTTCTTCCTGCTGAACTCATCTGTAAACCGGTGGATACGGGCAAGGGTTCATGGATGATGGGGGTCGAAATAAAAGTAGGCCCTGTTCATGTCCTGGATATTCGGGGATTTCTGGATAGAATGGGGGCAGGCCAATCCTGCGAGCTTTCTACACTATTCACGTATGATTCGGGGATTCATTGCTTTCAAAAGGAAACAGATGATGTGATTCAGGAGCTCCTTCAAGTAAGGCAAGATGAAAAGGCCTCTCTGTCAAATCAATCGGACGGTGCAAAAAGCGACCACATGGTGATGATTCCGTCTTCTTCTTGGGGACGACTTCTTCCTCTCCTTATTAAGGCTCCACTCGTTAAGCTAATGTATGCCGGAAATACGTTTGAAGGTCTACGGTTGTCAGAAGAGGGGCTTCCGTTACAGTTTGACTTTGAAGAAAGTGAAAGAAAAGGATATCAGTTGCGTATAAGCGGAATGGACCGTTTGATGGTGATGGATTTATACAGGGCAGTCTTATATGATGGGCGAATCATTCAGCTGAAAGAAGAAGACTGCAGGCGTCTAATGGAATTGAAACAAATGCTCGAAACGACCGGAACGAATGAAATTCCGATTTCGAGCAATCAGGTTGATTTTTTTTTGGAAAAAGTGATTCCGGGCTTGAAAAAAGTCGGAAATGTTCGTATATCAGATGCCATTGCTAATCGGCTTGTGAGGGCTCCATTAATCGCGAAGCTTTATTTGGATCGGGTAAAAAATCGTCTGCTCGCTGGGCTTGAGTTTCATTATGAAAATATCGTCATCAACCCGCTAGAGGGACGGGAACCGCCTTTGAGCATCATGCTCATAAGGGACGAGGAAAAGGAAGACGCGATCCTTCAGCTGATGGAGGATAGCTCCTTCGGTAAAACAGATGGCGGTTATTTTTTGCAAAATGAAGAGCTAGAGTTCGAGTTTTTATGCTACACCGTTCCAAAGCTGGAGAAGCTTATGCAGATTTATGCCACAACAGCGGTAAGAAATCGGATTTTCAGAGAAAACGCCCGTCCGCAAATTAGGGTGAGGGTCAAGAAGGAACGCACCAATTGGCTGGAGTTTAAATTTGAAATGGACGGCATACCTGAACAGCAAATCCGGGATATTTTACAAGCTTTGGAGGAAAAAAGAAGGTATTATCGTTTGCGAAACGGATCGTTGCTTTCATTGGAAACACGGGAGTTTGAAGAAATACAACGTTTCCTGCGTGCTGTTCCTGCCCAAGATGAAGATTTAGAAAGCGGGTTGAATGTCCCGATTGTTCAGGGGCTTCGGCTGCTAGATTCGGCAGAGGGGAGCCAAGCCTTTACATTGGAGGAATCGTTTAAGCAGTTTTTAGAAAAGCTTCGCAATCCTGCAAGTTTGGAGGACAAGGTTCCAGAGAAGTTAGAGCCTATTTTGCGGGATTACCAAAAACAAGGCTTTAAGTGGATGAAAACCCTTGCCGGCTATGGGTTCGGAGGGATTCTTGCAGATGATATGGGACTTGGGAAAACACTGCAGAGCATTGCGTTTATTTTATCAGAGCTCTCGGATATCCGTGAGAAGAGGGAGCCTGTTCTGATCGTATGTCCATCCTCATTAACCTATAACTGGCTTAGCGAATTGATGAAGTTTGCTCCGGAAATAGAAGCTTTGGTGATGGATGGCAGTAAAGCAGAGAGGGTCCAATTGCAAAGGGCTTGCATAGAAATGGATGTCGTTATTACCTCTTACCCCCTGCTGCGCCGAGATATCAAATGGTACGAGAAACAGGCCTTCCATACTGTGTTTTTCGATGAGGCACAGGCCTTTAAAAATCCGATCACGCAAACAGCGAGAGCGGTGAAAAGAATACAGGCGAACCACCGTTTTGCCCTCACCGGGACGCCTATTGAAAATTCGATTGAGGAGCTTTGGTCGATTTTTCACGTTGTCTTTCCAGAATTATTTATGGGATTACAGGAATACAGTCACTTGTCAAAAAAGACGATATCCAGAAGAATTCGTCCATTCTTGCTTCGCAGGCTGAAGGAGGATGTTCTGTCAGAGCTTCCTGAGAAAAATGAAGCGGTGATATCAGTAGAGCTGTTCCCGGATCAGAAGAAATTGTATGCAGCCTATTTGGCGAAGCTTCGTCATGACACGCTTAAACATTTGGACAAGAACACACTCAGGAAAAATCGCATTCGGATTCTTGCAGGATTAACAAGATTAAGACAAATTTGCTGCCATCCAGCCTTGTTCGTAGACGGCTATAAAGGAAGCTCAGCAAAATTTTTGCAGCTCATGCAGCTAATTGAAGAGGCAAGGCTTTCAGGAAGAAGGGTGCTGATTTTCTCCCAATTTACAAAAATGCTTTCGCTTATTGGCAGAGAACTGGTGAAACAAGGTCTGCCTTTCTTCTATTTGGATGGTCAAACTCCATCCGAAGAACGTGTGGATTTATGCAATCAATTCAATGCAGGGGAGCGCCACTTTTTCCTCATTTCCTTGAAAGCGGGCGGCACAGGGCTCAACCTGACTGGTGCTGACACGGTTATTCTATATGATCTTTGGTGGAATCCGGCTGTCGAGGAGCAGGCTGCAGACCGCGCTCATCGCATCGGGCAAACGAAAACGGTGCAGGTCATTAAGCTTATATCCCGCGGGACCATCGAGGAAAAAGTGAATGAACTGCAGGAGAAAAAGCGCCATTTAATAGAAGAGGTCATAGAATCCAAGGAGGGTGTGATGTCTGCTCTTACGGATGAAGATATTAGGGAGATATTGGGGGTTTAAGGGCGACATAGAAACGCTATAAAAAAATTGAGAGACAGATACATACGTTTTGTCTCTCTCTCCTCCTTTAAGAAATTATTTAAATGTAGAAATAGATTCTTCAAGCTTTTCCGCAAATCCCTTTAATAAAAGAGTTGTTTCCTCTAAATTATTTATTTTTTCTATTTCCTCTTTCGATGCACGATCTACTTCTATCGTATCTTCAACCGTTTGTTTTGTAATATTGGCAATACTCTCTAGGGATGCGAACATTTCCTCTTTTTGATTGAGTATATATTCGTTTAGGTGGAATATAATTCCGCCTGTTGGAATGTATTAGAAATGTATTTATCAAGGTTGAAACTTCTTTCTTATTCAAACGTAAATAAGTAAATGCCCAAATATTTAACAATTTTATAACAGATTGCATAATAGTGTTGTAACGTTCATTTGTAATTAGTATTATAGGGGAAATGCAGGATAGGTATTGACCTACAATTGAAATTTGATCATACATAGGGCTTAGTACCCTTTTTTGAAAGCGCTATTAAATTTTTACTAATTTGCTCATATGGTCGGAAAAAGGGAGAGAATTTTACCGAACCATATGCTTCATTTTTTGATCGCTTAGTTTCAAAAATCAACAAACATTATTTTTAAAAGAATATTAGATTTAAAGAAACGGGAGGGAGAGTGTGATGAGCGGAAACTCCATTACGATAGAACAATTAGTTCGGCAGTTTAAATTAGAGGTTTTAGCTGGAGAGAATCAATTGGACCGGATCATTACGAAACCGAAAACCGTTCGACCGGGCTTAGAATTTATCGATTTCTTTGAATTTTTACCGATGGAAAATGTTCAGATTCTTGGGAAGCATGAAGTAAATTATTTAAAGACGTTAGATGATGATGAGAGGAAGCTCCGTGCTGGCAATATTGTTAAATATAATCCTCCATGTATTATCGTGACCGCACATCAGGAAAATCCGAAGTACTTGACCCAATTTTGTAACGAAGAGAAGATCCCTTTGCTGCAAACAGAGGAATCCACTTACGAATTTATTGCAAAGCTTGATGCCTTTATGGTCAAAACCCTAGCACCCGAAATTGCTGTACACGGTGTATGTGTGAACGTTTCAGGGATCGGCATTTTGCTGAGAGGTAAATCAGGCGTTGGAAAAAGTGAGACCGCCCATACGCTAATCGGACGCGGACACCGACTGATCGCCGATGACATCGTTGTGCTGAAAAAACTTAGCCCGCAAACGCTTCTCGGCTCCCATAATGGAATGAATAAGGAATTCCTTGCTCTGCGCAGCATTGGACTATTAAATGTAGTGCGTCTGTATGGAAGGAAGGCTTTCCAAGAGGAAACCCGGATCGCTCTTGATATCGAATTAACGAAGTGGGAAAAGGATGATCTTAATAACGAGCTTGAGCTTGAGTCCAAGTTTACGGAATACATGGGTGTTCAGATCCCTCATATACAAATTCAGCTCCAGCCAGGCCGAGATGTGGCTGGATTAATCGAAGCCGCCGCCAATAATTGGTACTTAAAGCAGCAAGGCTACAGCGCAGCGGAAGAATTCATGAAGCGCCTTGAAGGAGAGGGGCCGGAGTCGAGCTGGAAATAAGTATTTAATGAATAGCAGACCCTCTGCCTGTTTGATAGGGTAGGGGGTTACTTTGTGGAAAGTATTGATAATATTTTGATTAGATTTAGAATTAAGGTATCCTCTATAAAAATTCTAATCTTATCTTCAAGCTAAGTAATATCTCTTAAGGTTACTCAAATCAAACAAAGAATAGGATGTGGAATATGCTTATTAAAGCCCGTGTGGAACCGGTAGAATTAAAGGTTTTACGGCAATTAAATGTACGATCAAATCTAACTGAAACGGAGCAGAGTTATTATTGCAGCCTAGAGAAGGGGTTTCAAGGAGAGTTACTGTTTGATGTATTAACAGAGCCTCTTTCAACCCACTGGCTAATTTTAAATGACCTAATGCTTGAATATAATCATGCTGTTTTTCAAATTGACACGCTGTTTATATCTTCAGAAAAAATTATTATCTTTGAAGCGAAAAATTATGAGGGTGATTACTTTATCAAGGATGATAAGTGGAATACCTTATCAGGTGTCGGAATAAGGAACCCTTTACACCAGTTAGAACGAAATGAATCCCTTCTTCGGAGATTGCTTGAGGAATTTGGAGTCACCACCCCCATTGAAAAATACCTCATTTTCATTAACCCCGAATTTTATTTATACCAAGCGCCATTAAACCTCCCTATTATTTTTCCAACACAACTCAACCGATTAATAAAAAAATTAAGCAAAAACTCTATAAACTACAAAGAAAGCCATGTTAATTTTGCAAAACGATTAGCATCTATGCATGTTAAGAAGTCCCCTTATATGAGATTGCCAAGCTATAGTTATGAAGAACTGAAAAAAGGAATAACCTGTGTTAGCTGTCATTCGTTTAATATTGAGATTAGGAGTACTCGTTTAATCTGTAAAGTTTGTGGATGCCATGAAAAACTTGCCGAGGCAGCTTTACGCGGTATAGAGGAATTTAGGTTTCTTTTTCCAGATAGGAAAATCACCATAAGTGAGAGTATGGACTGGTTAAAAATAGACTCAAGGACCACTATGAGAAGGCTGCTTTCACAAAACTTTAAACAAATGGGACGAGGCAGGTATTCTTATTATGTGGAGAAATAGTTTTTGTTGTTCCTATTATGCAATAACTGTAATGTAAGTGTTTTGGATGGTCTTAGCTAATAACGCTAACATAGGAAGGTTTAATCTGGGAGTTTTAGAGAAGCTTAACAAAAAGTGCTAACATAGAGAGAGTGCAATGTAAGGTTTTTGTTGGATTTAGTGAAAAACACTAACATAGGAGCGTCCAATGTTAGTGTTTTGTTGATTTAGTAGAAAAACACTAACATTGGAGCGTTCAATGTAAGGG
>NZ_JBALOZ010000069.1:16987-20992 GCF_036965125.1 Bacillus sp. JJ1503 | reverse complement strand
AATGTAAGGGTTTTGTTGGATTTAGCAGAAAAACACTAACATAGGAGAGTCCAATGTAAGGGTTTTGTTGGTTTAGTAGAAAAACACTCACATAGGAGCGTTCAATGTAAGGGTTTTGTAGGGTAAGTTAGAAAAACGCTAACATAGAAGTGTTCAATGTAAGGATTGTGAAGGTCTCGGTAAAAACACTAATATAAAACGGTAAATACATGTATTTTTATCGCTCTCCGATAAAAACACCCTCAAGAACTTGTTCCTTCCCAACCCACTCCTTTTTCAAGAGACAATTCTCTGCTCATCGGCTAAACTTAAAGGGTAAAAGTCATTGTTCAGATGGGGGGAAGGGGACTATTCGGACATTAGCGCGTTTTGTAACGAAAACATATAAATTTATCATTTTGGCATGGATAGTACTGACGGTTGTTATGTCGTTTTTTGCTATGCGGCTTCCAGCTATGCTGCAGGGCGATGGGTTTCGGATGAATGGGGAGCATTCGGAGGTTATGGATATCACTGCGGACACATTCAATATGCCAGTAGAAACCATGTTCCTCGTTTTCAACGAAGCTAGCGATAAAAAAATCGATGCTATGGTAAAAAAAGTAGAGGAACTTGGTGTTGCTTCTACCATAGCCTCGCCTTTAGAAGACCCGTCACTCTATAAAGATCAGCTAGCTTATGCCATTCTTCAATTTGATGATAAGGATCTGGATATGACCCAAGTCGTAACAGATATTCGTGAAACAATTGGAGATGAAGAGGGAATTGTGCTGACAGGGGCACCTGCGATTTCCAAGGATATCAATACAGCCAGTCAAAAGGATTTAATGATTGCAGAAGCGATTGGCCTCCCTATTGCAGTGATCGTTCTTCTTTTTGCTTTTGGAACGGTTATTGCTTCAACGATTCCGTTAATTATTGGAATTACAACGATTCTCATTTCCTTTGGAACGCTGACGATAGTAGGCGGCCATGTGGATTTATCTATATTTGTCATGAACATCATTCCGATGCTGGGGCTCGCGCTGAGCATTGATTTTGCTCTATTGTTTATTAGTCGGTATCGGGAGGAACGGAAAAAATCAAACTTGTTTGAGGCGGTTTCTACAACCATTCGGACAGCTGGGCGATCAGTCATTTTTTCTGCCTTTTGTGTGTTTATCGGTTTAGGCGCTATGCTTTTCATTCGAGTCGAGATTTTTCAAAATATCGCGATAGGCGGGATGATTGTTGTTGCGATGGCAGTGCTCACTTCCATCACGCTGCTGCCATCCGTATTAATCGCATTAGGGGATAAAATTGATAAGTGGCAGCTGCTAAAAGTAAACCAAAACGGGACGGATCGCTGGCGCCTTTTCGCAAATGCGGTCATAAAGCGTCCTGTTATCATTACGATCTTCGCTCTCATTTTATTAGGAATTGCTCTTATCCCTGCAAAAGACATGAATTTAACGATTCCGCAAATTGATTCATTGCCTGAATCGTATGATTCCCGTCAAGCCTATGAGCTGTTGGAGGATGAATTCGGCCTTGGTAAAAAAGCCTCTGCATTTGTTGTAGCTACACGCGAAAATGGCTGGCAGGATTCGGATGGGTTAGAACAGATGAAGAAATTAGAAGAGGATCTGTTAAAAGACCCGCTAGTTGAAGAGGTCAAAACCATTTATGCATTGAGTGGGATTCACTCGCCGGAGGAATGGGAACAGGCATGGACGGTACCCGAAATGAAGGCCAAACTCGAACCGTTAACAGAATCATTCATTAAGGATGAAAAGCTGCTCATTCCCGTTACCTTAAATGCTTCTGGAGCCTCAACAAAAGCACAGGATTGGGCCCGGCATTTATCGGAAAAAGAAACTGAATTTGATTTACTCATTGGTGGACAGCCAAAATTTAATCAAGAAATCTTTGATGAAATTTCGAATCAAATTTGGCTCGTCCTCACGGTGATTATCGTTTCGACCTTTTTCATTCTGATGCTTGCATTCCGGTCCATTCTCATTCCGATTAAGGCAATCCTGATGAATATCATTGGATTAGCAGCAACGTTTGGGATCCTTGTTTATATTTTTCAATATGGTCATTTTGGACTGACAGCCGGTACGATTGCCCTCATTATTCCAGTTCTCGTCTTTAGCCTCGTGTTTGGGCTGAGCATGGATTACGAGGTCTTTCTCATATCGAGAATGCAGGAGGAATATGCAAGTTCCTTTGACAATGACAGGGCCACTGTGGAAGGCCTTGCCACAACGAGTAAAATTATTACTTCCGCTGCCTTGATCATGATTGTTTTAACTGGGGCCTTTGCCTTTACGGATGTGATGCCGGTGAAACAGATCGGGGTTGGGATCGCCGTTGCCGTGGCCATTGATGCAACGATTATTCGGCTTTTGCTCGTCCCAAGCTTAATGAAGCTGTTTGGGAAATGGAATTGGTGGCTGCCTTTTCGAAAAGGGAGCTATAAAGCGGAGAATTGGCATTAATAAAATAAAGCTAGAAAATCACGGAGCACACCCCATCAAGTGCTCCGTGATTTTTTTTCGCGGGATTCCATATAATAGAAAAGAAACGTTCGGCACACGAAGAATCTGGTGTATAATGAAGAAATCATAAAAAATTTATAGGGGTAGAAACAAGTGGATAAACAAAATAGTAAGTATAGATGGGTTGTTTTTGCCGCAGTCTTGTTTACCTATTGTGTAATCGCAAGTCAAAGAACAGCCCCAGGATTAATTACAGATCAAATTATGAAGGACTTTAGTGTAACGGCATCGACCATTGGATTGCTGACGAGTATTCAATTTTTGGCGTATGCTAGTTTGCAAATACCAATTGGCATACTTTCAGATCGATTCGGGCCTAATATTTTTCTTATCGCGGGAACATTATTAAATGGTGCAGGGACGCTGATTTATAGTTTGGCAGAGCATGAGTATGTTCTCTTGTTTGCTAGATTATTAGTGGGAATCGGGGATGCCACCATTTGGGTAAACGTAGTCTTAATCTTAAGCCTGTGGTTTAAGGGAAATGAATTTGTAGGATTGATTGGAATAGCGGGGATGGTTGGGAGTCTGGGCTTCCTGCTGGCAACAGTTCCTTTTTCTGAGTGGATTACGTTATGGGGCTGGAGAAAACCATTTTTTACAACGGGTCTTATATTATTGCTGAGCGGATTCATTCTTTACTTTGTCCTCGTTCATAAACCGAAACAGATGTTTAAAACCGATACTGATTCCGCATCTGCCTCCCCAAAAATAAGGGAAAAACGTGAAAAGACACTGAGTCTGCTTAGGCGCATCCTTACAAGCCGCCAAGCATGGGCAACCTTTTTTTGTCACTTCGGGATTGTCGGAACATATATCGGATTTATCGGTTCGTGGGCGGTGCCATATGGGATGCACATGTACGGGATGACACGTTCCGATGCGAGCCAGCTCATTATGATTGGTCTGATTGGTGCTGTTATGGGATCTCCTTTATCGAGCTGGGTGGCCAATCGGTTAGGGACGATCAAGCGTCCTTATGTCGTTGTTCATTTCATCACCGTTATTTGCTGGAGCGTGTTTTTTGTATTAAGCGGGAAGCCGCCACTTTTTATGCTGATTTCGCTATTCTTTATCATCGGCTTTTGTAACGGGGCTAATATGTTTACTTTTGCCGTTGTACGCCTATCCTTTGATGTAAGGGAAGTTGGATTTGTTTCGGGATTTGCGAATACAGGCGGTTTTCTGAGTGCTGTTCTTTTGCCAAGTATTTTTGGGAAGGTATTAGATCACTTTGGTACGGCTGCAGGTGGGTATCACTACGGATTTATCATACCGGTTCTATTTTCACTTGTCGGTTTAATCGGGGGACTTCTAATTAAGGAACAGCGGCAGGAAGCTAAGAAAGCACTTGCTTAAATTATTCGAGAAAGCAAATAGGATTGCTTTCTTTTTTTTGCCTAAAATTTGCATTTCAAATATGGACCTATTTTCCAGCCATTATGTATCAATGAGAAATTAA
>NZ_JBALOZ010000069.1:13891-16934 GCF_036965125.1 Bacillus sp. JJ1503 | reverse complement strand
AATTATTTTTAATGCCATATCATAATTTTTAGGATATAATCATATATATTTCGATTATCGAATGAAATTTGAGGGGAAATTTGGATATGTGGCGAAACAAAAATGTCTGGATCATTTTATGTGGGGAATTAATCGCTGGGTTTGGGTTGTGGATGGGTATTATTGGAAACCTTGAATTTATGCAGGAAAAGGTGCCATCGGATTTTATGAAGTCCGTTATTTTGGCGATCGGGTTATTAGCCGGTATACTGGCTGGTCCCATTGCAGGAAGGATTACGGACCAAAAGAGGAAGAAAACGGTGATGATCTATGCAGGTCTAGGGAGAATGGTGAGTGTACTCTTTATGTTTTTTGCATTGCAAACCGGCTCCATTCTTTGGCTTATAGTCTTTGTCATTAGTATTCAGATTGCCGCTTCATTCTATTTCCCGGCGCTTCAAGCAGCCATTCCTTTAATTGTGGATGGAAAAGATTTATTGAGAATGAACGGAGTCCATATGAATGTAGCCACGATTGCCCGGATTTTAGGTACATCCTTAGCAGGCATTCTGCTAGTAGCTATGTCGTTGTTTATGTTATATCTTTCATCATTTATTGCTTATTTCTTCCTATTCGTATTTACCTTATTTTTAAAAATTGAAGAACCGGTTAAGCAGAAAAACATGAGCACGTCCAAGTCAAAGGGAAGCTTTAAAGAGGTATTACCTGTCATTAAAGGGCTGCCGATCGTATTAATGACACTTGTCCTAGCACTTGTACCGCTGTTATTCTTAGGCGGCTTTAACCTTCTAGTAATAAAAATAAGTGAATTTCATGATGATCAAATGCTGAAGGGGATTATTTATTCGGCTGAAGGGATTGCCTTTATGATAGGGGCTTTTGCCGTGAAGAAAATGAGTGATCGCTGGTCACCTTATAGCATTATGTTTTTCTTCTCGCTTATTGTAGGATTTGCACAAGTTTCATTATTCTTTGTAGATTCAAAAATAGTGACGGTTACAGCCTTCGCGGTTGTTGGTTTTTCAGTTGGCTGTTTTTATCCTACTGCTGCGACCATTTTTCAAACAAGAATGCCAAAAGAATTCCATGGACGCTTTTTCTCTTTCCGCAGTATGTTAGACCGAGTGATGTTCCAGGTCGTCCTTCTAGGAACAGGATTTTTACTGGATTTAGTTGGGCTGCAGATGATGGTAGTGATTTTCGGAATCATTTCTGCAGGATTGACCGTTTATTTCTATCTTCAGTTTAAGCGTCATATCGGTCGTGAAAACCAGAAAAAAGCCGTTTCCTTTTAATAACTGTTTACTCGCATAATGGGCGTATGTTTGGAAACTCTATAGATGTAATTTAGTCATAGAGGGGAGTGTGCGCGCATGCTAAAGCGAAAGTTAGATCAAGCAAAGGAACAGCAGCGGGTAGTGGAAGCTCAAGACCAATTCGGCCATTTTGGCAAGACAGATACGGAGTTTTCCTTAGAGGAAGGCGTACAACAGGCGATAGCCAAAAGCCAGGCTTACCAGGCGCAAAACCAACAGCCAACCTATGAGCCAAATAAACCTTTTTAGAATAATCTGCAGTCAGGCGGGAGTAAACTACTCTCGTCTATTTTTTTGCGGTATGATAATAGAAAGTAAAGAAAGGAGCTGATTTGGAATGTCAGAAAAACTAGAGCTGGCAACGTTTGCTGGAGGCTGCTTTTGGTGCATGGTATCACCATTTGATGAGCAGCCGGGGATTAGGGAGGTCA
Organism: Bacillus sp. JJ1503; assembly: GCF_036965125.1. Lineage (NCBI taxonomy): Bacteria > Bacillati > Bacillota > Bacilli > Caryophanales > Bacillaceae > Bacillus > Bacillus sp. JJ1503. The sequence continues at coordinate 15,187 of NZ_JBALOZ010000069.1, read as the reverse complement.
TTTCAGGCTACACGGGCGGTCATAAGGAAAATCCAACTTATGAAGAGGTTTGCTCCGATACAACTGGACACTATGAAGCAGTCCAAATTACATTCGATCCTGCCATTTTCCCGTATAAAAAATTACTTGACCTGTTTTGGCAGCAAATTGACCCAACCGATGAGGGAGGGCAGTTCAATGATCGTGGGCTATCCTATCGTACGGCGATTTTTTATCATAATGAAGAGCAAAGGGATATGGCCGAAGCCTCAAGAAAAGAATTAGCTGAGAGCGGCCGTTTTCAAAAACCAATCGCAACTGGAATTTTGCCGGCCAGCCGTTTTTACAATGCGGAGGATAAGCATCAAGATTATTATAAAAAGAACCCGCTTCACTATAATCTTTATAAAGAAGGGTCTGGCCGTGCGCGATTTATACGCGAGAACTGGAAAAGCCGTAAAAGTGAAGAACAATTGAGGAAGGAGTTAACTCCAATTCAATATGAAGTAACACGAAATAACGCGACTGAGCCTCCGTTCCATAACGAATTTTGGGACCATACGGAAGAGGGCATCTACGTAGATATTATTTCAGGCGAGCCGCTGTTTAGTTCGAAGGATAAATACGATGCCGGCTGCGGCTGGCCAAGCTTTACGAAGCCATTGCGAAGAACAGAAATTGAGGAAAAATTTGATGGCTCTTACGGAATGAGAAGAATAGAGGTCCGTTCAAAAACATCCGAATCCCATTTGGGTCATGTCTTCGATGATGGACCTGGTCCCGACCATGCGCGGTATTGTATAAACTCTGCTGCACTGCGATTTATTCCTAAGAACAAGCTTGCGGATGAAGGGTATGGAGAGTATTTGAAGTTATTTGAACATCATTAATATATATGATGTTTGTTAAAGGGAACAAAGACAGGGTTAGCATACTCATGTCTTTGTTCCTAGCTTTTTATTTCCTTAGTATTGCTAATCGATAAGGGGAAAGCTTTGCTTCCATAATTCCATTTTTAACAGCAGGATCATTTTCCATAAGCTCTATTGCTTCTTCTTCTGTATCTACTTCCAAAATAACTAGCCCTAGTGGGTCAGTATCTAATGTTCTGCCTGCTAATATGAGTTTCCCTTCCTTTTCTAAGTTTTGTAAAACCTCAAAATGCTCCTGAACAATGTTATTCTCCTTGTCAGTCCAATTGTCTTCATCTAATAATGATGGAATGAGCTTAAGTTGATATAGAAATTGTAATTTTTTCATGAAAAATATCTCCTTTTTTATTTAATTATTCAAGATGCAGATCTGATTTCTTATTAC